>JBKHAU010000409.1:0-3046 GCA_046542725.1 Opitutales bacterium | reverse complement strand
GTCGGCCAGCGCGGCGAGCGCTTCCGCCGGAGGCAGGTCGGTGATGGGCTTGGGCAACTGCACCTTCGCCGCCCCGATGAAGCCGCCGTGCGGGAAATAGTCCCGCCCCAGTTCGAGCCCGGCTGCCCCGAGCGCCTCCGCGCTGTCCGGAGCGAAGAGCGCGGCGAGATCGCCGTCCTTGCCCCGCCAGGTGGCGAGGCCGAGAAGGTTCTGCTCGAGGGCCGCGGCGAGGACCTGCGGGCGGCTTGGCAATCCCGGCGGGAGGTAGCGCTGCTGCGCGTCGAAGCGCGCCGGTTCGGCCGCGATGCGGAGCGGGTTCGTCGGGTGACCGTCGATCGTGGGGAGGAGGATGCGGCCCTCGCCGTCGGCCAGCTTCAGCCCGAACGGCGCCATCTCATAGTTGAAGGTGAGGGTCGCATCTTCGAGGAAGGCATCGAGCTGGGTCTGGGCGTAAGCGAGCGGATCGGTCGCGGCAAACTCGAGGGCCGCGCGGTCGATCGCCGGCGTGCGGAGGGCAAAGCCGAGTCCCGCCTCATCGATCGCCGGGATGATGTTCGGGAACACGCCCCCCGAGCCGAGGGTGAAGGCGAGGTCCCCGAGCACATACGAGGGCGAGAAGGCAAAATCGCCCCGCAGCTCCGTCTTGCTCGCGTAGAGCTGGACCGCGACCGGTGCCGTTCCGCCCGTGAGCGGGAAGCCAAAGATCGACGGCTTCACCTCGCCACAAAAGCTGAACTGCGGGTCGAGCGCCTCGTAGATCTCGAGAAAGAGGGTCACCGAAGCCTCCGCGAGGGCCTCCATCGCCTCCAGCGCAAAGGTCGGCGCCAGCTCCGGGCGGGACTCGAAAAAGCGCACCGCCTCAGGCAGATTGAGCATCGCGGCCATCACCGCGACCTGTTCCTCCTGCGTCAGGAGCGCGGCCCCCGGACCAAAATAGGCTGGCAGTTCGGCTGCGGTCAGACTCACCTCCGCCCCGACCGCTTCCGAGACATAGGCTGAGAGGATGGGCAGGGCGGCGTCGAGCGTGTCCCCGCTGAGGCCGGCGACGAAGTTGCCCATCGCGGTGAGCACGCCGGTGACGCAGTCGTCGCAGGTGTAGGCCATGTCCGCCCGTCCGAGTTCAAGCGGTCCGAGCGCGGCTCGCAGCCACCCGCAGAACGACGGATTGGGCAACCCGTTCCCATCGGTGGCGGAGAAGAAGAACTCTCCCGTCCCCACGGGCGTGCCGAAGAGGTTGACGCTCCCGAGGATGCCAGCCGTGCCGGTGGTGGAGACGACCGCGCCGCCCGTCGCACTGAGGGCCGCCGAGATCGGCGTCCAGGAGAAGGTGCCCTTCAGCTGGACGGTGAGGTCCTGGCAGGGGATGCCGGCGTAGGCCACCTCGTAGAGCGCGTCGAGGAGGCTGCGGTCGGGGTCGATCTCGGCCGCGGCGAGGGCCTGCAGGACGGCATCGCGGGTGAGAATCTCGAGCGCCTCGAGTCCGGCGTCGAGAGTGGCGTTGATCTCCGCCGCGAGCACCGGATCGATGAACTCCGGCCCCGGCCGCGGGAGGAGCCCGTCCACGAGGTCGCGCACCGCGAGGCCGAACTCGGGCGCGATCTCCGCCGGCGTGCGATCGAGGTCGATCCCGAAGGTCGCGAGCAGTTCGTCGACCTGCTCCGGCTCGAGCGAGCTGAACTTGAAGATGACCCGCTCGGCATAAGCCAACGCGTAGTTCTCCGCCGAGGCTTCCAGCCCGAGCGACGGATGGCGCTGGCAGAGCAGGTTGAGGGTCGAGGGCGGGCAGTCGCCCGTCGGACAGGGCACGACTTCCGTCTCGGGCTCCATCGCGGCGGTGGCGGTGCGTACGGCGTAGCCCGGCGCCGGGGCGGGCGCACTGGCCGGCTCGACGGTCTCGACCGCCTGCCGCTCGAGCGCCCGGCGCTGCTCATGAAACCCCTGCAGCACGGCGAGATCGGCCCACCGCAGGACCGGCAATTCGGAAACACGGGGAGCCGCGACCTCACCCGCCGGCATCTGCGCTTCGACGCTGGAACGGGCGACGAAGCCCGGCGTGAGCGCGCTCTCGCCGCTCGCTCCTTCCAGGCCCGGAGGCGCTCCGTCCGGGCCGAGCCCGAGGTAGCTGGTGAAATCGCAGGGATCGCTGAAGGCGTTACCAAAGCTCACCCCGCCCTCCGCGCCGGTAAGGAGGATGCCACCGAGCGTGCCGCCGTCGAGCGGGATGCCCGCCGGCCCGGCATTGACGTTGAGGCAGAGCCCCATCAGCCCGTCGAGGCGCGTCGCGACGATGGCCTTGATCCCCACCCCGTTGAAGCTCCCGCCCACCGTGCCGGCGAAGTAGAGGTCCTCGGGCGTCTGCAGGTTGCCGACGAAGAGCCCGCCCGTCAGCCCTGCCATGTCGCCGATGCTCAGATTCTCCAGCGTGAGGCCGAAGCTGTTCAGGCTGAACTCGGGTGGGCCTGCAAAGCCCTCGGGGAAGGCCAGGCGCACGTTTTCCACCGCCCCGAAGAGCCGCGGCAGGTCCTCTCCGCCCTCCTCCTCCGTGAGCGAGATGTCGATCTCGCCGCTGACCGTGAAGCGCAGGTTGGTGAGGGCAAAGCGTTCCTCCAGCGGCAGGCTGTCCTCGATGAAGGCAATGCTCCCGCTCGTGAGGCGAAATGGCAGCAGCTCCTGTCCGAGGAGGGCGAGCTGGGTCCCTTCGCGGAAGCCCAGACTGGTGACGATAAACTCCGGTTCGAGCTTCGGCGGGCTGGCCCCGAGGTCGAACTCGCCGTCGAAGATCAGCCGCGCGTCCCGCAGCCCGAAGTAGGCGAAATCGGCCGCGCCGAGCGCTCCGCTCACCTTGATCGCAAAGGTCCGGCTCGGCGCGAGGTCGAAGAGGTTGTCGAGGCCCTCGAGGGTGATCGAAGCCGCCGTCTCGCTACCCTCGGTCGGGATGCCGTTGGCGTCCACCCCGAGCAACTCGAGTCCGCCGGGGCCGCCCAGCTTCATGCGGCCGGTGAAGACGAGCGTGTCGAGGCTGAACTCCGGCGCATCGACGAAGTCC
>JBKHAU010000408.1:0-3049 GCA_046542725.1 Opitutales bacterium | reverse complement strand
CTCGCTCAGGCGGAGCAGACCCAAGCCGTCTACATTCCCGGCTACACCCACCTCCAGCGCGCCCAGCCGGTCTCCATGGCCCATCATCTCCTCGCCTACGTGGAAATGCTCGGGCGCGACCGCACCCGCCTCCTCCGCCTTCTCGAAGATGCGAAATGGTGCCCCCTCGGCTCCGGCGCGATGGCCGGCTCCACCCTCCCCATCGACCGCGCCGAGACCGCCCGACGCCTCGGCTTCACCGCTCCCGACGGCACTCCCCAGCCGACCCGCAACAGCATGGACGCGATCGCCGACCGCGACCTCTTCCACGATTTCGCGCATGCCGGCGCCGTCCTCGGCGTGCATCTCTCGCGCATGGCCGAGGACCTCATCCTCTGGACGTCGGCGGAATTTGGATACGTCAAGTTTTCCGATGCCTTCACCACCGGCTCGAGCCTCATGCCGCAAAAGAAGAACCCCGACGCGCTCGAGCTCATCCGCGGCAAGACGGGGCGCCTCTGCGGCCATGTCACCGCCCTCCTCACGATGGTGAAAGGGCTTCCCCTGACCTACAACCGCGACCTGCAGGAGGACAAGCCCCCGGTCTTCGACGCCTTCGCCACGGCCTCCGCCTGCCTCGCCGTGATGGCCGGCACGATCGAGGGCATGACGGTGCGGGAAGAGGCCTGCGCCCGGGCGGTGGCCGACCCCGCCCTCCTTGCGACCGACGTGGTGGACTATCTCGTGCGCCGGGGCGTGCCCTTCCGCGAGGCGCATCACCTCATCGGCGCCCTCGTCGCGGAGAGTGAAAAAACGGATACGCCCCTCCCCGCCCTCCCCTTCGCCACCGTCGGGGCGCTGCATCCCGCCTTCGGCGAGGATTGGGTCGAGTGCTTCTCCCTCGAACGCGCCATGGCCGGCCGGGAAAACACCGGCATGCCCGGCCCGAGGCAGGTCACCGCCGAGCTGGCCGCCTGGCGCGAGCGCCTCGACGCCTGAGGACCGCCTGCCTACCTGCCCATGACCGAGGCGCCCGCCAACGAACGCCTGAGCGCCCACCCCCTGCGTAGCCTTCTGGCCTTCAGTTTCACCAACGCGACCTGCTGGTTGATCGCGCTGGGCACCCCCATGGTCCTGCTCGCGGGCGAACTGGGGGCGAGCACGGTGGCGGTGGGCTTCGCTTATGCGGCGGTCTTCCTTCTCCTCCCGGTCCAGATTCTCGCCACCGCCACCCTGCCGCGCTTCGGCTTCAAGCGGCAGATGATCTTTGGCTGGGCGATGCGCTCGTTGTTCCTTCTCTTTCCCCTCGGCCTTGCCCTCGGACGGCCCGCCGCGGGACAAACCTGGCCGGTCGCGCTCCTTCTCGTCGGCGTCATCGGTTTCGCCCTCTTCCGCTCACTCGGAAGCTGCGCGGTCATGCCATGGATTTACCATCTGGTGCCGGAAGGCATCCGCGGGCGCTACTTCACCACCGACCAGTCGCTCAGCGGCCTGGCGGGGGTGGTCACGCTGCTTTTCTGCGCGGCGCTCTTCCAGTGGCTCCCCCCCTTCGAGGCCTTTGCCTGGCAGTATGGCTTCGCCCTCGTCGGCTCGGTCCTCTCGGTCGCCCTTCTCTTCACCCTGCCCGATGCGCCGCGCCCGGCCCGAACCTCGATCCGTGCCATCGTCGAGGAGACCCCGCGCTGGTGCCTGCGTCCGAGCGAGTTTCGGCGCTATCTCGGCTTCATGATCGCGGCCCATGTCTTCATGGCCGCCTTCCCGCCCTTCATCGCCTATTACCTCAAGGTCGAGGTCGGTCTCCCCTCGAGCCGCATCCTGGTGTACACGGCTTTTCAATACGTCGGGGCCATCACCGGCGCGCTGATCGTGCGCTCCTTCGTGGACCGTCTCGGGGTGAAGCCCTTCTATCGCCTCGCCCTCGCCGGACAGATCCTCCTCATGGGCTTCTGGATCGGGCATGTCCACCACCTCGGCGGGACCGAACCGCTCGTGCCGGCGAGCTACTTCCTCGGTGGCGCGACCCTCGCTTGGTGGAACGCCGCCCACCTCAAGTACCTTCCCCGCGTCTGCCCCGAGGAAAGCCGCGCCCTCGCCCTCTCCATCCACGGTTCGGTCGTCGGTCTGCTCGCGGGACTCGCCCCCATCCTCTGGGGACTCCTCCTGAAAGAGTCGGACCCGGTCGGGGGCATGCGCGAGGGGCGCTTCGCGATCTATCTCGCGGCCACCGCCGTGGTCCAGGCCGTGCTGTTTCTCATCGTCCCGCGCCTCACCTCGGAGGGCCGGGAAACACCCGCCCAGCCCGCCTTTGGCCAGCTCGTGCGCTCCTTCCGCTACATGGGCAGTCTGATCAATCCGCTCGAGGTCAAACGGCGGCGGGAGCGCTGAGGAGCGGCTCGCCTCGCTCGCTCCTCAGAACTGCGCCTTGAAGGCCTCGAAAGAGTCGCGCAGGCCGGCCAGTTCGTTTTCGAGGGCGTCGACGCGCTCCTTCAACCGGGCAATCTCGAGGTCGCGGGGCGACGGGGTGAGCGCCGGGGCCGGGGAGGTCGCCTCACCGCTGCCACTCTCGCCGCCGCCCTCCAGCGCGGAGGCATCGAGGGGGAGAAAGACATGGGCGTAGCGCAACTCCTTGCTGCCGGGTCGACGAGGCAGCTCCTGCACGAGGACATGCGGCTCGAGCGCACGCGCCTTCATCCCGTCGAGGGTCGCGCGCACCTCGTCGAGGTCGCGAAAGGCATGGAGCCGCTCGGTGCGCTGGCGCAGTTGCCCAAGGGTCTGCGGGCCGCGCAGGAGGAGCACGCAGAGGAGGGCATACTCCGCCGGGCTCAGCTCCCAGCGTGTCTCGAGCTGATGCCGAAACCGCGCCACGCGCGAGCCCGCCATGTCGACGCGGAGGGCGAGACGCCGGTCGCGCAACTCGTCGAGGGCACCCTCGACCGTCTCTTCATCATAGTCCGTCAGCGGATCGCGACTGGTCTTCTGGTTGCAGCCGAGAACAAGGGCATTGAGGGAAAGCGGGTACTGGTCGGGCGTGGTCACCGCCTTCTCCATGAGGACCCCCAGAACCCGGACT
>JBKHAU010000407.1:0-3077 GCA_046542725.1 Opitutales bacterium | reverse complement strand
CGAGCGTACAAGGTTTCTCCGCGGTAAAGACCCGGCACGGTCTGGAGAATGCCCACCTGGGGGTTGGCTTCCATCGTCCGCACGAGGGAGGCAAGGGTCGAGCCGAGCATGAGGCTGTCGGCGTCGAAGATGATCATGTAGCGATACTGCGCTCCCCACGCCTCGAGGAAGTGGCTGATGTTGCCTGCCTTCTTGCGCGCATTGTCCCGTCGATGCCGGTAGTGGATACGATCGAAGGCGCTGCGTTCGCGGCAGAGTTCCTTCCACGCGGCCTCTTCTTCGAGCCAGACCTCCGGGTCGCGCGTATCGCTCAGGACAAAGAAGTCGAAGTGCTCGAGCACCCCGGCCTCCTCGAGCGACCGGTAGGTGGCCCGCAGGTTGCCGAAGACGGCAGTCACGTCCTCGTTGTAGATGGGCACGAGAATGGCGGTGGAGGCGCCCTCCGAAATCGCGCCCTCCGCCGGCAAATCCTCCGCGAGACGGGTGGCCGGATGGGCCCCGAAACGCAGGGCGCCAAACCCAAAAAGCGCGGTGCAGAACCCGAAACTGAGGTGGGTGAAGAGGATGGCATAGACGACCAGCAGGGCCCACTTGAGCCCATACAGATCCGTCCGCCAGAGAAAGTCGGCAAAGAGTACGATGCCCAGGCTGGCGACCGCCACCACCGCAAGGCCGAAAAGCAGGCGATGACGGGCGCGCACCGCGGCGGGAAAGCCCCGAAAGGGCGGCGGAGGAGTGCTTTCAGTGTTCATCGCGTTCGTCTTACCTCGAAAAATAGAAGAGGGCGCCCGCTCCCATGATGACAGCGAGCCAGAGAAGCGTCGTGCGCAGGCGCGGCACGCGCTCGAGCCCGCGCAAGGCGCGGTCTGCAAGGTGCGGTACGGCCCCGAGGTCCACCGGCCGCACGATCATCTGCGAGCGCCGAAAATCGGGGCCCGTGGAGGGGTATTGCGCGCGCAGGGCCTCGGCCATCCCGCCGGGCCAGGGTGGCGGACTGAGGAAGGCGTCCTGCCATGCGACGGGCAGGTCCAGAAGAAGAATGGCGAGGCGGCCCCGGCGGGAGACTTCGCGTGGTTCGGCTCCCTCCACGGCGAGGACCTCACCCAGCCATGCGTTGACCATTTCGTCGATGATCCGACCGGCAAGACGGGCGGGGATCTGCCCGCGGTCCTCCCGCCAGGCGGCCTCCGCGCGGTCCATCACCTCGGAGACCTTGCGCGCGAGAACAAGCTTGTTGCGCACCCCGAGCGCTCCGAGGTAGCACTCGACACGGTGCCAGGCCAGGTCCCACGCAACGAGATCTTCCTCCGAAAGCGGCTCCGAGGCGCCCGGCGCCTGCCGCTCTACGGAGTCCATCGGTAGATCCAGGTCTCGGTGAGGGGCGTCTCATCCTCGTGCAGGAGCCGAGCGCGTAGACGCACGTCCTCGGCTTCCGCCGGGCGCACGCGGGCATGGAGGCGCCAATGGTCATTGACCCCGAGCTTGTGGACCTGCTCCCAGACGAGTTCCCCGCCCTCGACCTGCAATTCCGCCGTGATCGGCACGACGGCATCAACGGCCTCCGCCTCCTCGCCGGCGAAATCGACGACAAACTCGAGAAGCCCAGGATCACCCGGCACCCGCCCCACCCGCGTCGCCACCACCGCGGCCGGCGAGGGCAGGCTGCGGGTCCCCGCAAGGAGACGATAATCAAACTCGAAGAGTTCCCCGGGGGCGGGGTGCTCGGTCGGCTCCCAGGCGAGGGCGATGTTGTCCACATACTCGTCGCGGGTGGTGATCTCGAGGAGCCGCAGTTCCCCCTCCTCCATTCCTTGGCCGGGCTCGATCCAGTAACTCGGGCGCCGATGGTAGTGGGCCTCGTCATCCTCGTAGGCGGCAAAGCGGCGATCGCGCTGAAGGAGGCCAAACCCCTCGAGGCGGTCGGCCGGAAACGTGTCGATCCGCGTCTCGCGAGGATTGGCGAGGGGCCTCCAGAAGTGCGCTCCGTCCGCACCGATCCAGGCGAGGCCATCCGAGTCATGCACCTCGGGGCGCCAGTCGGGAGGCCGCTGAAGGGTGTTTTCCCCATACCAAAACATCGAGGAAAACGCCGCCAGCCCGAGCACCTCGACCTCCTCGCGAAGGATGATGCGCCCGCGCACATCGACCTCCGTCGTCTCGCCCGGGCGAAAGACGAAGGCAAACGCCCCCGTCACACTCGCCCCATCAAGCAGAGCATAAATCGTGAGAGAGCGATCGTCGGGCGCCGGCTTGCGCAGCCAGAAGGCGCGGAAAGCGGGAAAGCTCTCGGACTCGTCCACTCCCATGTCGATCGCGAGCGCGCGGGCAGAGAGTCCGTAGTTCTGCGCCCGCCCGATGAGGCGAAAATAGCTCGCCCCCAGGAAGACAAGAAACTCGTCGTAGGTTCCCCGCTCGTTGAGCGGATGGCGCACGCGGAAGCCCGCGTAGTCGAGTGAGCTGTCGACCTTGCGCGCCAACTCCTCCTGCCCACCGTAGTCGAAGAAATCGCGCACAAAGGGGATGCGCTGTTCATGCGTCGCAGTCGCCTCGTGCAGCTTCACCCCTTGGCGATAAAGGTATCCGGGGTGAAAGAGTTCCACGCGAAAGGGCAGCCCTTCATCCGCCCAGAGGGCTTCTTCCGGAAGGAATCGGATCTGCCGGTAGCGATCGTATTCCAGGTCCAAGAGAAAAGGCGGCACAAGGCGCGCCTTCGGATCATACGGCTTCGCGGCGAGTTCGCGCGCCCGCTCCGTGACGTAGTCGAGATCGACCGTCAAACGGTTGGCGGCCTCGGCCGTGCGGCAACCGCCCAACGCGAGACCGGCCGCCCCCAGGACAAACAGGAAGGTGAGTTTCATGGCAGGAAATGGACTGGCGACATCGCCCCACTCCCCCGAGGTCCTCGCCGTCGATTGCGTTGACCGAGGACAACGGCCAACGAACACAACAAAGGCCAACGGGAGAGATTGACCAACGCAACCCCTGCGCAGGGCGCATTCCAATTGTCGGCCCCACCGGAGCACCGCCTGCAGAGCGCAAGCGGGCGTTTTTCGCGCCAGCCCGATAGGCATATCGCC
>JBKHAU010000406.1:0-3082 GCA_046542725.1 Opitutales bacterium | reverse complement strand
CGTGATGGGCGGGCTCAACATGCTCTACGCCTCCTTTGCCTCGCGCGTGCGCGAACTCGCCACTCTCCAGACCCTTGGCTATCGCCGGCGGGCCGTCCTGATCTCGCTCATCCAGGAGAGCCTCCTGACCCAGTTGGTCGGGCTCGTCCTTGCGCTTATCCTCGGACTGCTGCTCATCGACGGGGCCGTCGTGCAGTTCTCGATGGGCACGTTTCGGCTCGAGCTCTCACCCGGCGTCACGCTCGTGGCGGCGCTCGCCGCGCTCCTCCTGGGCACCCTCGGGACGCTTCCTCCCGCCCTCCGCTGCCTGCGCCTGCCGGTGCCGGTGGCTCTGCGCTCGGCCTGAATCCTTTTTTTTCACCACCTCGATTCCAGCTTATGAAACCGTTCATCAAGTCCCTTGTTCCCGCCGCTGCCTTTGTTGCCGGCGCTTTTATGCTCGTCGGCTGCGGAGCGGAGGATGCGAGCGTGGCCGGGAGTGCCCCCGAAGGCATTCTTCTCCGCGACGCGCCCGCCGATGCCCCGGGCCTGCTAGAGGCCCTAGAGACGACCCCGGCCGACGCGCCTCTCGTCTTCAGCGCCCGCGTCGGGGGCACCGTTCATCCGCTATCGCGGGATTTCGCCGTCTTCCTCGTCGCCGACGAGTCGCTCGTCTTCTGCGACGAAGAGCCGGGTGACAGCTGTGGCACGCCCTGGGACGCCTGTTGCGAGGATCCCGCGAAGATCGCCCATTCACGCGCCCTCGTGCAGTTTGTCAACGAGGCGGGTGACCCCCTCATGCTCGACCTCGCCACGACGATTGGCCTCGCCGCCAATGACACCGTCATTGTGCGTGGGCGGCTCGCTCCAGATGATGGCAGTGGAAACCGCTTGATCCGAGCTGAAGCGGGCCGACTTGAATGGTCGCGCTTCCCTCCAGGAGAGTCAGGCGGCTCAGAACAGCTCGATATCGAGGCCGGCCGCGGTCTCTTTCTTCCCGGAAACGCGCGCATGCACGTTGCGTTCCGAGGCCATCGAATAGACCTGGGGGATGGACTCGAGGACGGCGGACTGGCGTCGTCTGCGGGCGCGTGGTCCGCGGGCGCGTCGTCGCGCGGGCGGGGGGAGATGGGTCCGCACCTGTCGCAAGCAGGCGTCGAGGCCGGTCTGCGCTTGCGGAATCTGCGCGGCCACCGGATGGGCCTCACAGACCGCGCCCCGGACGAGTCCGAGGGTCTGGCCGAGGAGGCGGGAGAAATCGAGGACGTGGTCGCGGGTCACATGCAGGCGTTGGCCCAGCGAGGCGCCATCGCCGGCCAGGGTTTCCTTGATCTGGCCCCCCGCTCTTTCGAATTCGGAGAAGATCTCCACGAGCGAGCGGGTACAGTCTGCGAGGGCCGAGACATCCTCGCCCACCCGTCCACCCATTCCGGTGATCTCGCGGGAGATCACGGAGGTCCGCGCTGCGAGGATGCCCAGCCCGGTTCCCTCCGAGATCTGTGCCGAACGGATCTGGGCGTTGAGGGCGATGAGGTGCATGTTGGCGGAGAGCTCGCCGAGGGCGAGATTCAGCTGGGAGAGAGTGGTCGCAGCGGAGGAGGCCGCAGCGAGCGAGCGCCTGGCCAGTTGGTGGCTGTGTTCGACCATCTCCTCGACGTCGCCAAGGGCATCGAGCAGACGCTGGGTGATGCCGTCGGCGGCCGCGATGCGGACGTCGTAGCTCTCCTGCCGCAGACTGTGGGCATCGAGTGCATCGATTTCGCCGGAAAGCTTGTGGAGCAGGCCGTCGAGGTCATTGAAGCCGTTCCGCGCGGTCCGATTGGCGAGATCGAGGTGCTCTCCGACCAGCTTGTGGACGGGGGCGGCGTCCCCCGGATGGCACGTCGCGAGGGCTTCGAGCGCGTGATCGATGTGGTCGCACTGTTGCTTCACGAGGTCCTGTGTCTGCATCGTCGCAATAACGGCGAGGATGTCCTGCATGATCGTTTCCATCATCGTGAAGGTGCGCTCGTCCAATTGGGTGCTCTGCCCGCTCTCCTGATCGAGGTGTTCGATGCCTTGGATGATGCGCTCCCGCTCCTTTCGGATCCTGCGGGCCTCGGACTGAAACCCCTCAACGAAGGCCTGATGGATCGAAGCGAAGTTCTCCTGGATCTGCTGGAGCGAAGCGGTGTTTGCGCGGAACTTTTCATCGACGAGCATTCGAACCTGAGCGATCTGCGCCGAGACGGCGTAGAAGGTGGCGCGATCATCTTCCTTCGTCGAAGAAGCCTCGGTCTTGATCAGGATCTCGATGTAGCGCAAGGGCGCGAGCTGCTCATCGATGGCCTTTTGCACGCGGGCCAGTTGGGCCGTGCGGTCAATCGACTGCTCCATCAGCGCGCAGATTTCGCGGTGCCGATCGAGGAGCCCGAAGAGGTAGTCGAACGGCTTCGCGAGGATTTCGCTGGCTTCCTCGAGAATCGCCCGGCCACCGGCGCGGTCGCTCGTGAGGGTCGCGAGGGCCTCGCGGGCGGCCTTCAATTCTTCCGTCTTCTCGGCGAGGGGACCGAAACGCTCGGCGAGACGGCCATATGCCTGCTCGAGCGTCTGGTTCGCACGAGCGAGCTTGTCGCGGACGGCGGGCACCCATCGCCGGCGGTCAAGGTGCCAACGTCTTGTGGAGGTAGGGGCGACCTGCCGCCACCGCCGACCGCAAAGGGCAAACAATCGCCGGATTCGTCGTGGTGCGAGACCGGTGGTCTTGGAAGAGTTGAATCGCATGCAGCGGGGAATCGTTCCCCCCATTTGGCAATCGGTGCCCGGCATTCTTTCTTGAGGGTATCGACCAGGTTTTTCCGGGAGCGCGTCCGGAGGCCACGCCCTACCGGCGACCAAAGGGTAGGGCGCGGGCGTCCCTTGGCGGGTAGGGCGCGGGCGTCCCGACCCGCCGGGCGGTGGATGGGCCGGTGTCGTGGAAGGCGGCGGATGGGCCGTGGTGTCGTGGAAGGCGGTGGAGCGGTCCCGGCGTGTTCGGAGGCAACGCCCCACCGAAGGGCATCGGGTAATGCGGGGGCACCCTATCCGATGGCCGGCGCGGTGCTCGCGGGATCGAGGAAGTCGT
>JBKHAU010000405.1:0-3082 GCA_046542725.1 Opitutales bacterium | reverse complement strand
ACACGGCGTACATCTCGTGCAGTTCCTTCTGGATGGTGTGGAGGTTGTAGTAGACGCCGTCGGGGTTGGCGAGGAGCTCGGCATGGGTGCCGACTTCGGCGAGGCGGCCGTCCTTCATCACGATGAGGCGATCGGCGCGGCTGAGAGTGCTCAGACGGTGGGCGATGGCGATGACGGTGCGGCCCGCGATGAGGCGGTCGATGGCCTCCTGGATCTTCTTTTCGGTCTCGGTGTCGACGCTGCTCGTGGCCTCATCGAGGATGAGGACGCGGGGGTTGTGGAGGACCGCGCGCGCGATCGAGATGCGCTGTCGCTCGCCCCCGCTGAGGGTATGGCCGCGCTCGCCGACGAGGGTATCGTAACTGTGGGTGAGCTTGCAGATGAAGTCATGCGCATTGGCCGCCTGGGCGGCGGCCAGGACCTGTTCCTCGGAGGCGTCCGGTTTGCCGTAGCGGATGTTGTCGAGAATGCTTCCGTGGAAGAGGTAGGGATCCTGCAGGACCATCCCCACCTGTGCGCGGTAGGAGCCGAGTTCGAGTTCGCGCAGGTCGTGTCCGTCGACCTCGATGCGGCCGCTATGCACGTCGTAGAAGCGGGCGATGAGGTTGATCACGGTGGTCTTGCCGGCGCCTGATGGACCGACCAGGCCGATCATCTCGCCGGGGCGGATCTCGAAGCTCACCCCCTTGAGGATCTGTCGCACCGGGTCGTAGCCGAAGGTCACCTCCTCGAAGGTGATGTGTCCCTGCAGCGGCTCCAGGCGGATCGCCTCCGCCTCCTCGCGCACTTCCGGCTCCGTATCCAAAACTTCGAACACCCGCTGGGCCGAACTCACGCTGCGGTTGAACATGCGGGTGAGGAAGCCAAACATCTCGAGCGGCATGATGAAGTAGCCCACGAGCATGAGAAAGGCGACAAACTCGCCCGGCTCCATCGCGCGATAGCCCTCGAGCTGGAGCATGCGCGGCAGCCCCACGACCCAGACCGCGATGACCATGAGGTTGACCCCGAAGTAGATGAGCGGCCAGTGCGTCGTCCAGATGCGGTGGATCGCAATGGACTCCTCGAGCACGGCGTCGTTGCGCGCGTGAAAGCGCTCGCGCTCGTGCCCGCTCTGGTTGAAGGCCTGCACCACGCGGATGCCCGGGATGGCGTCCCCCACCGTGGCGGTCATGCGACTCCATTTGTTCCAGATGCGGAGAAAAATGCGGTGCAGCTTGCGCCCCATCCAATAGAGCAGGCCGAAGAGCAGGGGCATGGGCAGGACGAGGAGGAGCCCGAGCTGCCAGTCCTTCGCCACCAGGGTGACGGAGATGCCGAGAAGGAGGATGACCCCGAAGATCATCTCCGCGAGGCCGAAGGCGATGAAGTCCCAGATGCGATCCGTATCGCTTCCCACCCGCGAGATGATGCTCCCCGTCTGGTGCCGCGAGAAGAAGCTCACGGAGAGCGTATGGAGGTGATCGTAGAGGGTGCGCCGCAGGTCGCGTGCGACGTATTCCCCGATGACCGAGAGTGTGCGCAGACGGATGAAGAGGAACACCTCGCGCAGGACAAAGACTCCGGCAAGCACGGCGATGAGCATCCAGCCGAGGCGCATCGCGGTCTCCGGCGTGATCTCGCCCTCCTGCGCCGGAAGCACCGCCCCGTCGATGATGCGTTCGGTGAGGAGGGGCGGCACGAGCATGAGAGCGGTGAGCCCGATCGCGCCGAGCACGCCGAGGCCGAACATCTGCCAGTAGGGTCGAATGAAGCCGAGGAGGCGGAAGACGACCGAGAGCTTGTGCGTGACGACACTGCCCTGCGCCTCGCGCAGCGACTTGGCGGTCGCCGACGCATAGAAGTCGTCCGCCGGCTCGTGGGTCGAGAGCTGGTGCCCGGCCAGCGCCTGCTTGAGAACAAAGGCGATCGCGCCGATCGCGTTTTGCTGCCGGTGCGAATAGCGCAGGGTGGCGAGGGCCGGCTCATCCGGCCGACCGACGAGGATGAGGGTGTTGCCGCTCAGGCTCGGGCGCTCCTCGAGAGCAGTGATCTCGGCCCGATCGATCGAGTGGATGGAGCCGTCCGGGCGTATGATGGCGAGCCGGCTGGGGCCGAGCGCGACCCAGCTCTCGGTCAGGCGCATCCCGGCATCGAGGTCGAGCAGGGCGTAGAGCTGGATGTCCTCGCCGCCCCACTGCGCCTCGAGGCGATCGCGCACCGCGGCGGGCAGCTTTTCGGCCTGCGCGGCGTAGCGGCGCAGCAGGTGTTGGTTCTGGGCAAGACGGGTGGTCATGGCGTCTGATTGGGAAGCGAGGCGTCGCCGACAGTTGAAAGCGCGTGGCCGACGGGGACGCGCCACGCCGTAAGGAATGACCGCGGTGTGGCGACGGCACCGCTCTGACGACCGCAAAGCGGCGCCGAGAGGGCAAACACGGAATGGGTGCGGAGGACAGCCGCGTCGTTGGCGAACCGGGCCGGTGCGGGACCGCACTCGCGAAGCTGGACGGAGGGAGCGAGAGACCGGGCGCAGCGCCGTCTCTCCCCTCTAATGGGAAATGGGCGATATCAGCATGGGGACCAACAACAGGGTGATGACGGAAACAAGCGACCTTTGAAGCAACCTCCCACGACAACCGTTGGCAATCGCAAAGGGGGGAGCATGTCGGGTCCGCGCGAGACCTGAAAAGGGCGCTGCGAGGTCCGGGACCCCCACTCATGCGTCCTTCTACCGCGGCGGATGAGTCGCCTGCGCGCAAGGGAAAGGCCCCCGTCCGGGAAAAGGACGGGGGCCTGGGAGCCAGTCGGCAGGCGGTAGTTTGGTGAAGGCGCGGGAAGGCGGCAGTGGTTTCAACAGTTCTCAGCGATCGCGCGCAGCCGGAGGTCGCGGCGGCGGACTGGGGGGCCGTGCGGTGCTCGGACGGCTCGGCGGGGTCGACCGGTTGACCGTGCTCGGACGGCTCGGCGGGGTCGACCGGTTGACGGTGACGGTCGATGGCCGCGAAGGGGGCGTGTGAACGCTCGGGCGCGGCGCGCTGGGGGGACTGGCACGCGTCGGTGCCGGAGGGGCGCTTTCGCGGCGCGGGGCCGGGGCGGCCCGCGG
>JBKHAU010000404.1:0-3085 GCA_046542725.1 Opitutales bacterium | reverse complement strand
GCCCGGGCCACGATCAAGTGTCCGACGTGAACCGGATCGAACGAGCCGCCAAAGAAGCCCATGCGTGGCGGACGCGTGCCGGTCCCATGGATTTCGCCAGATGCGCCGTCGTCGTTCATGGGTCGAAGGGTGCGTGCTGCCCTCTCCGCGGACAATCCCGAAGAACTCCCACCTCCGCGCCCGAGCCGGCCCCGGGGCCCTCGACCAACTCCGGCGAAGCAGCGGGCAACGCGCCGCACCGAAGCGCGAGGCGGGCGTCTCGTCGACTGTTCGCCGAAACGGCGAGCAGCGGCTTCGGTGTCGCCGGGCATTTCCCGGACGGAGCGCGCGCGGCCCCCATGGCTCCCGCCGGGGCCGTCGCCCCACCCTGTCCGCGCTCGCGGGAGTCCGCGGCGGCCGCGGGGCGCTGCTTTTGCCCTTGTCCGGCGAGGAGGGCGCCGTAACGTCCGCCGCTCATGTCGCTACGTGAGCCGATCGGCGTTTTTCTGAAAGGAGCGGGCATGGGGGCGGCCAATGTCATCCCCGGTGTCTCAGGCGGGACCATCGCCCTCATCACGGGGATCTACGCCCGTCTCATCCAGGCGCTGCGCCACGCCTCGCAGCCCTCCACCGTGCAGGACCTCTTCGCTCGCCGGTGGGCCTCACTCTGGTCCCGCTGCGACGGCACCTTCCTGCTCGCTCTCGGGCTCGGCGTCGTGGTGAGCATTCTCACCCTCGCTCGTCTCTTCGACTACCTCCTGCAGCGCCATGAAGTGCCCACGATGGCCTTTTTCTTCGGACTCGTGTTGGTCTCGGTCTACCATGTTGGACGCACCGTGCCGCGTTGGGATGCCCGCCGGGCGGCCGTCCTGGTCCCCGGCGCGGCACTCGCCACCGGACTCGCCTTTGTCGCCCCGGCCGCCCCCAACCCCGCCTGGTGGTACCTCGCCCTCTGTGGAGTGGCGGCCATTTGCAGCATGATCCTCCCGGGGCTCTCCGGGTCCTTCGTCCTCATGCTGATGGGCAACTACGTCCTCGTCATTGGCGCCATCAAGGACTTCGACCTCGGCATCCTCCTCCCCATGGGGCTCGGCTGCGCGCTTGGCCTCCTGGGCTTTGTGCAGGTTCTCGGATACGCGCTGAAAAGAGCGCCTCATGCCGTCATCGCGCTCATGACCGGCTTTGTCCTCGGCTCCCTCCTCACGATCTGGCCCTGGAAGGTGCCGGCGGTGGAGACGGTCGTGGTCGCCGGCGAAACCCGTGAGGTGCTCACCGGCTACAGTTGGCAACTGCCGGCGGAGCTCGATACCGCCACTTTCATCGCCCTCGCCCTCATGCTCGGCGGGGGTGCCTTCCTGCACTGGGTCCAACTCCACGCCCTGCGGGAGGAAGCCGCCCGCGAGGAAGTCGAGCACTCCGCCTGAGGCTCACGCCAATGGCGCTCGATTCGGAGTTGCCCGCTCGCCCCCGCACGCGCATCAACTGTTCCCCTCTTCCTCCCAGCCCGGATGGCGGAACTGGCAGACGCTGAGGACTTAAAATCCTTTGCCCGCAAGGGCGTGTGGGTTCAAGCCCCACTCCGGGCACCATTTATTCATGCGGGTTTGCAGCTGAGGGGCTTTTTCTGATGCATTCCTGCCGAGGACGGGGTTGCTGAGGCCAGGGGACGGAGGCACCGCGAGAGAGGCGGCACGCGGCGGTGCGATGTCGCTTCTGTCCCGGTTGACCGCGATCTCTTCGAGTGCCTCCACTCTCCGGTTCTTTCGCCACCACACCCGTTCCCCTGGCGGATGAGTCGACCGAAGCCACGCCCCTACCGCAGGCCCAGGAACTGAGCCCGTTCCCGAATGGCCGGGGCATAGGCGTGCCCGCGACGAACAGAGCGTCGAGGATCGAGCGGATCAATCGCCGGTTTTCAATCGTAGATACCGTCCACCTGCCAGCCTTCCAGAGGGGTGTGGAGGAGGCGGAGACGCGTGCCATCCCGCAGGGTGAGGTCCCACTCCTGGCGTGCCCAGTAGGTGTCGCGCTGCCACCATTCACCCGAGCTGGCGAAGGGACCGTCGACGGCCACGATCGGACCACGCCAGATGTCATGCTCGAGATGATGGGGGACGGCGCCGGCGAGCCAGACACGGCAGGGCTCGGGTGGGCGAAGGCGGCGCAGGGGGCTGCAGGGCATGCGCTCGAGGCGTGCGCGCGCGGCCTCGCTGAGCGGGGGCAGCGCGGCTGGCAGGGCCTTCAGCACCAGCGCGTCCGGACGGTGCGTATCCATCATTTCAGGACATCCGACGCGTCCGTCGCCGACGAGACCGACGAGCTGGGTCTGCGTCTCGAGAAGCTGCCACGGGTCCTTGAGCTGGGCATGAAAGAGCCCCTGCTGGCGATGCGGCGGCGCGACCGGGGTGGCGGCCAGCGCAAGGCCCGTAATCGGTTCATCGGTGCGGACCTGCTCGAGGTGGAGATGAAGGACGCGAAAAAGGAGTTCGGTGCGCGCGGTCGGCGCGGGGAGTTGAAAGGACCGTTCGTAGGGAGCGGCGTGGTCGAGCGCGAGCCGAAGCTGGAGAGCACCCGCGCAGCGGCCGGCCGCGCGCAGCTGGGCCGTGAGTTGCTCGAGCAGACGCTGGAGGAGAAAAAGAAGCGGATCGAGCGTGTGGAGGGTGTATTCGATTTCATGAGACACCTGAAATTCGCGCGGCGGTTCGGCGCGCTCGAGAAGGCGTCTTCGCTGGCCGGAGGCGCGTTCCCAGAGATCGCGCGCTTCGTCCCCGAGCCGCCGCGCGACCTCCGCGAGGGGCAGTGCGGTGAGGTCGCCGAGGGTGTGCAGGCCCCAGTCTCCGAGGATGCCGAGAAGCTTGTCCGAGGGGTTCGCGGCAGTGAGGGGGAGGTGGTGGAATGATGAGTGATGAGTGCGGAATGATGAATGATCGCCGCTCGTAAGGCGGAGAGGCTGCTCCGCAGTCGTAGCCCGGGCGGTGAAGAGGGCAAGGTCGGGCGTGGGGCCGAGACCGAGGCGCGGGACGAAGCCATGGGCACACAACTCCCCGAGGAGGGCGTGGGCGAGGCGCTCGGGGCTGCCATGCTTGAGCCCGCGCAACTCGAGGGT
>JBKHAU010000403.1:0-3096 GCA_046542725.1 Opitutales bacterium | reverse complement strand
CCACGCGGCTCTCTCCCCACCTCGAGCTCTCCATGCCGATCCTCTCGGCCGACATGGACACCGTGACCGAGGCGAAGATGGCCGTCGCGATGGCGCGCAACGGCGGCCTCGGCCTCATCCACTACAACATGTCGGAGCGCGACCAGATCAAGGAAGTCGCCCGGGTGAAGAACGATGTGCATGGCCTCATCCAGGACCCCATCACGGTCCCGCCCGACGTCGATATCGGGGACGTCCTCGCGATGGTCGAGGAGAAGGGCTACAAATTTCGCACCTTTCCCGTCGTCGAGCCCAAGACCGGCCGCTTCGTCGGTCTCCTCCGCGGCCGCATCGTGAAGGAGCGCTACCGCGCGGTGAAGGTGATCGAGGCGATGACCCCGGCGGATGAGGTCCTGACGGTGCATGAGAACGAGATCGCGTCCAATCCCATCCGCGTGGCCGACGAGCTTTTTACCCGGCACATGGGCATCCACAAGCTCATCGTGCTGGACGACGCGAGGCGCCTGAAGGGCCTCTTCACGATGAGCGACATCGAGCGCATCCGCGAGGAGGAGCAGGCCCATGTGAAGCCTGCCCGCGACAGCAAGTTTCGCCTCCTCTGCGGGGCCGCCCTGAGCGCGACCCGGACTTCCAATGGCGAACTGGACCGCGACCGCATTCTCGCCCATGCCGCCGCCCTCGTCGACGAAGGGGTCGATGCCCTCGCCATTTCCACTGCCCACGGCCACAGCGCCGGCGTCGGGCAGACGGTGAAGCTCATCCGCGGTGAGTTTCCCGACCTCACCCTCATCGCGGGCAATGTGACGAGCGCCGAGGGCGTTGAGTTCCTGGCCGCCTGCGGCGCCGATGCGATCAAGGTCGGTCAGGGCCCAGGCTCGATCTGCACCACCCGCATCGTGGCGGGGGTCGGCATCCCCCAGCTCACCGCCCTCTACATCTGCAGCCGCGCCGCCGCCAAAGTGGGCGTGCGCATCATCGCCGACGGCGGCATCACCAAGAGTGGCGATATCGTGAAGGCCCTTACCCTCGCCGACGCCGTCATGTGCGGCAGCCTGCTCGCCGGCGCGCGCGAGACCCCAGGCCGCGTCATCGAGATCAATGGCAAGCTCTACAAGCAGTATCGCGGGATGGGCAGCCTCGAGGCGATGAAGGCCGGCAGCGCCGCCCGCTACGGCCACGACAAGGCGGGCAGCAAGAGTTCCGACAAGATTGCGGCCGAGGGCATCGAGGCCCTCAAGGAGATCGCGGGCCACGCCGACGACGTCCTCCGCCCCCTCGTCGGCGGCGTGCAGAGCGGCCTCGGCTACCTCGGCGCAGAGGACCTCCAGGCTCTCCGGAAGCGGGCACGCTTCATCCGCGTGAGCCCCGCCGGCATGCGCGAGAGCGCCCCCCACGACATCGTCGAAGTGAAGACGACGGGAGAGGAAAAGTAGGCCCGCGCGAAGCCGTGCTCCGCCCTTTTCGGTTGCTCAGGCGCGGCCGGAGTGGCGTATTACTCAAAATGCGTGCTCCCGACGGAGGCGCATTTTTCTTTTTTCCCCGAACCCTGTTCTCCTCCATCGTCCCATGGCGCTCACGCCTTTCCGCAGTCAACTCATCCTCGACACCGGCATCAGCTTCGGCGACGAGGGCAAGGGCCGCCTCGTCCCCGAGGTCGTGGCCGAGCTCAACGCCGCGGGGCGCACCGTCGCGGCCATCGCCAAGGTCAACGGCGGGGCCAACAGCGGCCACACCGTCGGTGGACTCAAGCTCAACCTCATCCCTGGCGGAGTGGTCTGCGCCTCGATCCCGAAGCTCGCCATCGGCAGCGGCGTGGTGGCCGATCCGCGCAAGTTTCTCTGGGAATGCGCCTATATCGAGTCCTGCGGTTACGAAGCCCTCACCCGCCTCCTCATCGACGAGCGCACCATGGTGAGCGAGCTCACCCACCGCCTCCTCGACCTCGCCTGGGAGCACTACCGCCAATCCGTCCTGGGAGAGGAAAAGCGGGGCTCGACGGGACGCGGCATCTCGCCTGCCTTCGGCGACGAAACCGGGCACTTTCCCCTCTACTACGCGGATTTCCGCGATGACCAGGCGGCCTTTGCGGTACGTCTTTCAACTCGCGCCGACCGTGCCCTGCGCACCATCGAGCACGTCTGCCGGGTCGACGAGGCGACCTGGGAGGGCTTCTTCGAAACCCTTTCCAAGGCCGAGATCCGGGCCAACCAGGCGACGGTCACGGCCGGGCGCCTGCCCGCGGCGGAGTTCGATTTCCACCGTTTCAAGGGGCCGCGCCCCTTCACTCTCAATCTCGAGGCCCTCACCGAGGCCTATTGGGCGGCGGGCCAGAAGCTGCTCCCGCAGATCGGCAACGTGCGCGAATTCACCCTCCAGGCGATGGCGCGGGGCGACTACATCATCGGCGAGTTCGGTCAGGCCTACTGGCTCGACAAGCGCTTCGGCTTCCCGCCCAACGTGACCGCCTCGCACTGCATCGCCCCGGAGTTCTTTCTCAGCCTCGGCGTGCCCCTGCAGAAGGTCCACACCTTCGGGGTCTGCAAGGCTTACGACACCAAGGTCGGCACCCATACCTTTGTCTGCCGCATGCCCGCGCAGCATCCGCTCGCGATCAAGCTCAGCCAACTCGAGTTCGGCGTCTCGACCGGGCGCCAGCGCATGGTGGGCTGGTTTGACGCGGTCGAAAAGGGCGACGCCATCCGCTACGCCGGAGCGCAGGACCTCATGATCAACAAGCTCGATCCGCTGAGCTACGACGCTGACGGGGCGTGGAATGGTGGCGAGCTCCTCATCTGCACGGGCTACCGCACGGAGAGCGGCGAACTCCTCCGCCATGTCCCCCGCGATCCGCTCGTGCACGGCTCGCTTCAGCCCGTTTATCGCCAATATGCCGGCTGGGCGGAGGACATCAGCGCGGTGCGCACCTTCGACAATCTGCCCCTCGCGGCCAAGCGCTACATCGCCGGCATGGTCCGGCACACCTTCGAAGTGGCCTTCGGCGACGATCCCGCCCGCTGGCCTGCCGACCTGCCCCAGTTGCGCTATGTCGGGGTCGGCCCCGAGCCGTCCCAGATCATCAAGGACGCACCAGAGGTG
>JBKHAU010000402.1:0-3108 GCA_046542725.1 Opitutales bacterium | reverse complement strand
ATGGCGAGCGACCAGGTCGGGGTGGCGGGGCGGCGGCGGGCGGGCGCGGCGGCGGCACGACGATGCGGGAGGGGGGTGGCGCCGGGGGCCTGCCCATGGCGGGCGGAGGTGGCGTTGGCGGACGCACGCTCACGGGTGGACGCGAGGCCGGCGGCGTCGGTCGCGGCGACGGGCGCCCCACGTGGGGGGGCGGCACTGGCGGTGTGCTGCGCTGCCGGTCATACCAGCGGGGCCGCGGATAGTGATAGCGGTCGTGGGACCGGTAAGTATAGTAGTGCCGCACGACCGGGCGCGCGTAGTAGATGCGAGGGAGGATCTCGAAGCGTCCGATGCCGAAGCTCACGCGGAAGTCGGGACCACTGTAGGAGACATAGCCCGAACGCGGGCGGTGGTGCCAGCGAAAGGTGGAATACTCGCTCAGGCGCATGCGATAGTCGCGCAGGTCGAGAGCGCTGTGGGTGAGGGTGAGCTGGTGCCCCCAGTAGCCGGCCTCGTCGAAGAGTTCGATATGGACGGGGCCAATGACCTGGACCGAACGCACGCGGAAGCCGCGGTCATAGGCGAGCAGGTCCGCGATCTCCTCGCCCGGGTAGAGGACGAGGCGTCGTCCGCGGAAGTGGCTGTATTCATACAGAATGACGGCGGCATCCCAGTCATGGTGCTGGGCGGCGCGCCATTCGAGTTCGACCCGGAAGTCGATATCGAGGCCGGCCTCGGCGCGGGGGGGAGCGATGAATGCGGCGAGGCTGCCAAGAAAGAGGGTGAGGAATCGGGACATGAGGAGGCTCCTTTGGGTTGTGGTAATGGAGGAGGGGAGAGGGCTCAGCTTGTGTACCAGCCAAGGGCCTCAGTGTAGAACCAGCGGGGGGCGGACGAACCCTCGAGGTAGTAGTGCCAGGTGCCATTTGGGCCCACGAGCCAGGGATAGGTCGCGGCACTGGTGTAGAGCCAGCCGAGGGCGGGGTCCCAGAGCCAGCCCGTGCCCGCGGCGGCATCCCAGTATTCGCCGTAGATCCAGCCGAGGCCGTTGTCGTGGTAGAGCCAGGCGCTCTCGTCCTCGTAGACCCAGCTCTTCAGGGAAGTGTCTTCATACCAGCCGTAGACTTCGCGACACTCGACCCAGACGGACGAGATTTCATCATTCCATCGCTGGAGCGCCGGGGTGTGTTCCTCGAGCACGATATAGTCCCCCTCGTAGTTGGAGTGCTTGTAGAGGTAGACGCGCACCGGCCCCCAGACCGCGACTGAGCTGGTGAGGTCGTTCCACGTCCTCCAGCCCCAGTCGTCGGCGTAGTATTGGCGAAGGCTGGGGATGCCCTCGCCGGGGTAGACGGTGAAGCTGGCGCCCCCGTAATTCTCGTCCTGGTAGAGGACCACGCCTTCGAAGTCGGTCGTCTGGGCGAAGAGGGGAAGAGCGGCAAGGGCGCCGAGGAGAGGAAGGAGGCGGATTTTCAGGTGCATGGGAGGAGTGGTTTGCGGTGCCCCGGTCGCCCGGTGCGCTGGAGCACAGTGCCCACTTTAGGCCTTTCCGTGTGGCTTGTCTCCCAGTCCCTTTCCAAAGGTTTTACGGAGGACTGGAAATCGACGTAAGCCGCTGATGGATAATTCATTAAGGTGATTGGAAAACCGCTCTCCAGACCTTTTCCAAAACCGTCTCGAGGCGGCGGCCGCGGGGTGCGCGCAAGCGCCTCGGAGCTGGTTTGGCGGAAAATGAACTTTCACCGCGGCGGGGGAGACCCTAGTGCTGCATGCCGATGAATCGCCTCCGCCGTCGTCTTTGGCTCCTCTTCGGGGCCGGCCTGGCCGTCTGCCTCCTCGGGGCCAGTTCGATGGCGGACTGGCGCACGAGCCGCGCTTTCTTCAGCCCCGAGCAAGAGGTCTCGCCCCTCATCCAGATCCGTGGAACGCGCATCACGATCCAGCACCGCGTACAGGGCAGTGGCGAGATCCGGGGCACCGCCCTGCGTGGTGAGCGCACTTACCAGTTCCCGGAGGAGGGAACTTACGAGGTCGAGCCCGGCCGTTACCAGCACCTCGTCTACGGGTCGGTACCCTCCGGCGGGTCGATCGAGAGCCGCCTGCGTTACCAATGATCGAGCCGTCCTCCCCCCCGCAGGAAGCCCCCGAGCCGGTCTTCGAACTCCACTTCGGGCCCCGCGCGCTTGCCCGCAGCCGCCTTCAGACAGTCGAAGGGGCGGTCTTCCAGACGGGCCAGAAAGGGGCCGAAGTGCGCTGGCAGCAGGGAGCGATCGCGGTTTGCATCCTCCTCGTATACACACGCTTGCGATATCTCGAAGGGGACGCGGAGCCCCCCGTCCTGGAGGGCGAACGAGGCAGTCCTGCGCGCTCCCTCGACAACCTGCTGACGAAGCCGGGGGACTGGGCGCTGAACATGTTCGGGGAAGAGCGGCAGATGCCGGCGATCCGCGACTACCTCTATCGCAAGAAGGCTGTCTCGAAGAGCAATCCCGTCTCGGCCGTGCGGTGGGACGCGGACAAGCTTCCGGTAGAGCGCATTCGTCTTTATCGCGAGGGGGAGGAACTCGCCACCGCGGAGGAGCTTCGCGCCTTTCTCCGGGTGCTGCTCGAGGAATTCAACCCGCGCCGTGCGCAGCGTGAATGGGAGGCGCTGGTTCCGCCGCCGCCCGCCGCGTCGTTGGAGCCGGTGGAGGCCGAGACCACGCCGCGGCCTGCCTTCGCCGGGCCACCGGCCGCGCCGTCCCCGCCGACCGAGCCGCCCTTGGCCATGGGACCCTCGCCGGCTTCGGCGGAGCCCGGGCTCCAGCGCCCCTGGGTCCTCCTCGTCGTGCTGGTGGCATTTTTCACCATCGGCGCGTTTTTCCTCGGCCAGTCGATGGCGCCGGTGGCACGGCCGAGCGGGGAGACGACGACCCGCGAGGTCGGAGCGGCTTCCGCGAGTGCCGCCGCCGTCTCGCGTTTCATCGAGTATCTCAATGCCCAGGCGCTGGACCAGGCCTACGCCATCACGCGGCCGGGTTTTCGCGAGGAAGTGCCGCCGGAGGCGTTTGCCGTCGCCTTCGGGGGCCAGCGTTTCAATTTCCCTCGCATTGCGGGCAATCCCTATCGCAACCGCCCCGATTCGCTCGT
>JBKHAU010000401.1:0-3123 GCA_046542725.1 Opitutales bacterium | reverse complement strand
CGGGGCGCGCCCGCCGGCTCGAGGTAGCGCCAGGCCGGGCCGGTGGCCTCGCCTGCCTGTAGAGTGCGGGCCACGATCGACTCTCCCGGAGCCAGCTGGAGGCGGAGTTGGACACCCTCCCCGTCGCTCACGCGAAGGGCGGCGACGCCCCCCTCGCCACTCAGCGGATCGAGCAACGTGGCGGCCTGCGGCGCAGCACCGAGCGTGATCCAGCCGTCGAAAGCCGTCGCCGTGAGATTGGCGATGAAATAGTCCACCCCCGCGGGCGTGCGCCGGCGAATGGCCTCGAGACCGGTCTCGAAGAGCGGTTCGCGGCGCGCCCGCGTATCGGCCAAAGCGGACACCACGTCGCCGACGAGCACCCGGCCCAAGCCAAGCGTGCCCCCGGTCGCGCGCACTTCCGCCGGCACGGCCTCGATCAATTCGCGCCGGACGGCCCGCCGGGCCGCGAGCCCGCCCCACCCCGGCACATCTTCCGGCCAGTCGACAAGGACGACGGTGGCCCCCGCCCGCACGAGTCCGAGCAAGCGCTCCAGCGTCGCCACCGGCATGAGCGCAGTCGGGGGGACGACCAGGGTGGCGTAGTGCCCACCCGGTGCGACCAGCGCCCCGTCCTCCACCGTGAGCCCTTCGATTTGCCGATCGGAGAGGTAGTCGAAGGCGTAGCCGGCCTCCTTCAGCTCTCGCGCAACAACCCCAAACGGTCGCTCGAGGACAAAGTCGACATGATGCACCGTGAGTTGCTTGGCGAGGCCCCCACCGGCGTCCTGCCAGATCTCGCTCGCCGGCCAGTAGAGCAGTACGTCGTTGTCCGGTCGACCGCCCTGAAGCACCCGCTGGACGCGCTCGACATAGGCGTTGAGCGCCCCGAAATCGCCCCACCAGGGATTGCGGGGATTGAACTGGGTGGAAGCGTAAAACAACCAGCCCGGCCACGGCACCTCGGGCGGCGAATAGACCGCCCCATGGTAGAAGACGTGATTGATCCCATCGAGGAAGAGACGGTCGACCTCGGGCTTCACCATCGCAAGCGAGACCTTCCAGTGATCGCGCAGCCAGGTCGCGGTCTCGGAGGAGGCGAGCGGCTTGCCCATGACGTGGGCAGCCGAGGAGGCCATGCGCGTGACGAGCGGCTCCGGCAGGTCGAGGTCCCCGCGGATGGAGTCCGCCTCGCGCCGCAGCCCGGGAATGGGAAACGGCGTCGAGCCAAAGACCTCGGTCTCCGGGATGTCCGCGATGGCGTAGAGATCGAGAAGATTGGCGGGCGCTCCGTGTGACTGGTTGCGCGTCAGCCAGCCGTGACGGTGGGCCCACTCGCGCCAGGCGGTGAGGTATTCCTGGTGCAGCGCATCGAGCGCGAGGCGATAGTCGTGCTTGAGGCGGGCCCGGGTCTCGATCGAGACCGGATCGTCCGCCTCGTCAAAGGGCGCCGGCAGCACCGACTCGAGGGCGTAGCCGTGGATCCGCGCAAACCGCTCGGGCAGGGCCTCCGTCCAGTTGGCCCCGTAATACTCGAAGGAGTCGTGAAACTGCGCCCGCAACGTCTTCGCGGGCAACTCCGCGAAGGCGCGGTCGAAGCGCGCGAGGTAGGCTTCGATCGCGGCCTCGGAAAACGGGTCGAGGACGAGGCCTTCGCCTCCGGGTGCGGCCCGCTTGACCTGCTGCCCGGTGGGCTCGACGACCGCCTTGCCGTCGCGCCAGAGGATTTGCTGGGCGGCGTGGCGCGAGTCCACGGCCGGCCCCCCAAAGGGCCAGCCGGTGCCCGTCGCCATGTCGACCTTCAGCCCGAACCTCGCCGCCTCCGCCCCGGTGTGCGCGAGCAGCTCCACCCAGCGCGGCGAAAGAAACTCGACGGTGTCCGCCTCCGCCCCGCGCGCTCCGTAGATCGGGGTGATCTCGACGCCGCCGAGCCCGGCCTCGGCAAAGGCCTCGAGTTGCGCCGTCAGCCCCGCCTCGTCGACCGCGCTCCCCGGCCACCACCAGCGGGTGAAGGGCGCCGTCGTCTCAGTCGCCTCCGGCCAGCCGGGGAAAAGGCGCGGCTCGTCCTCCGCGCGCACGCCAAGCACCATCGAGGCAATCACGAAGAGGAGAAGGAGACGGGGCAACATAGCTCTCAGGATGCGCCGCGCAGGCGCGTCGGCACGCATGAAATCTTCCTACCGTCCGGCGGGAAAAGAACCTCACGGAGCGGCGCCTGTTCTTCGACTCCAACCCCGCGCGGAATGGACGCCGACCAATCGACGCCGGTTCACGCCCGCCTCAATCAAACTCCATGCAGTCGGGCGTCCAAGGAGGGGTGCAGGTCACGATCATGCGCAGCTCGGCGGGGCCGGCGTTGCGGATGCCATGGCGCTCGCCCGGGAGGATGACGACGGTGTCGCCCGGCCCGACGGACTTTTCGTTGCCATTGAGCAGCATCGTGCCCGCGCCGCTGACAATGTGGTAGATCTCTTCGATCTCGCGATGGTAGTGAGGGCGCACGGTCGTGCCGGCGGGGATCTTGATGTCGGCGATGCTCAGTTTTTCGGCCCGAGCGTTGCGTGGGCTCGCGTATTCGCGCGCGATCGCGCCGTCGTCGGCTTCATACCATGGCTGCTGGTCGAGCGCGACGACTTCGATCTCGCCCGGAGTGAAGGAAGCGGCAGGAAATGGGTCAGACATGGCAGCGTCTCGAGCACGTTTCGCACCGGCTCCCCTGCGGGTTCGCCAAAGGGCTCGCCGCGTCGCCCCCCTTCTGCCGCACTGGGGAGCGCGATGACCTCGAGCCCGTCCCCAGTCCCATCCGCCGCCGCGCCCCGCCCGGTGCGGATCGGCGCCTTCCTCCCGCTGGGCGCGGTTTACGGGCGCGGCGTCCTGCGCGGGTTGGCCCGCTACTACCGCGAACAGCCGCATGTGCAGGTGCTGAAGTTCAATGATACGACCGACTTCCGCCTCCAGCGCCTGCGTCAGCTCGGGCTCGACGGCATCATCGCGCGGGTGAAGGGCCGTCGCGAAGAGGCCATGCTCGCCGAGCTCGATATCCCCACGATCAATTTCTCCGGGCAATACGCCACCCACCGCATCCCCACCGTCACGACCGATGACCGGCGACTCGGACAGATGGCCTTCCGCCATTTCGCGCAG
>JBKHAU010000400.1:0-3124 GCA_046542725.1 Opitutales bacterium | reverse complement strand
GCGTTCCAGAGGTAGCGGCCCTCGTTGAGGTAACAGGCAAGCATGCTTTCGTCATCGATCCAGCCGTAGCGATGAACTGTCAGCGTCTGATCCAGCGCGAGAGTGTGGCCCTCCTCCGTGGCAAAATCGTAAACGCTCAGTGAGCGCCGCGGCCCCTCGTTGCGAAGGAGCGCGAGTTTGTCACCCGCCGGGCTGAGGCGATAAAAGCGGTGGTCGTTGAGGGGGTTGGAGAGGAGCAGACTGGCCGCCTCGTCGAGCTTGCGCTCGCTCACCGCGGCGAGGGTGATGAGCGGCGTAAGAGTGAGCAGGAGGATCCGGAGGAGAGGAGGGAGGGATGATTGGCGGGGCAGCCTCATAACGAGGCATAAAGCAGAGCCCGGCCCAGCGGTTCGTCAATCGCAACTGATCACCGCCCGCAAGGTGCGGGAAGTCCATTGCGTGCTCCTTCGGGCCCCGGCACGCTGTCCACCATGCTCGATGCCCTCATCCGCTGGGCGGCCGACCCGTTCGGCAGTCAACGCCGCCGTCTCGCCCGCATCCGCGCGGGACCGTTTCCGCCCGCGTGGAATGACGTGCTCGAAGGGCTCGCCTTTTACCGCGCACTGCCTGCCGAGGACCAGCGCACCCTCCGCGAGCACATCCTCCTCTTTTGCCACGACAAGCATTTCGAGGGCTGCGGTGGCCTCGAGCTGACGGAGAAGATCATCCTCACGATCGCGGCCCACGCCTGCCTCCTCGTCCTCCGCCGGAGCGATGCGCTCTATCCCGCCCTCGCGTCCGTTCTCGTGTATCCAAATACTTATGTTGCCCGCCACCTCGATCCGCACGGGCCGCGCCGCATCACGCGCGAGCAGGCGGCGCAACTCGGGGCCAGCTGGACCTCCGGCACCGTCATCCTCTCCTGGCACGCGGTCGAAAACGGACACCGCCATCCGCGTGACGGCCACAACGTCGCCCTTCACGAGTTCGCCCACCAGCTTGATCAGGAGAACGGTCCCGTCGATGGAGCTCCGGGCCTCGGGGGGAGCGCCGATGCCGCCGCTCGACTCGGACATCATCGCCGCTGGCAGGCCGTCATGAAGAAGGAATACGCCGCGCTCCGCGAGGCCATCGAGGAGGGGCGTGAACACCTCCTCGACCCCTATGGCGCCACCGCCCCCGCAGAGTTTTTCGCCGTCGCCACCGAGACCTTTTTTGAGCGCCCGCACGAGCTGCGCAAGCGCCACCCCGAACTCCACGAACAGCTCCAGGCCTACTACCGGTTGGACCCGGCAGACTGGAACTGGTCTTGAAACGGAGAACGACGCCGGTCCGGAGTTCCCAACTCGACCCCTGGGTGAAAGCCCTCCACGAGCACGGCGAAGACCTCTTCCGCACGCACCGCCTGGTGCGCTCGAGCGCTTCGATGCATCCTCCCCCGCCCGTGGCCACCTTTCACGAAGTTCCCCACGACAGCCCCGCCCACCATGCCGTGCGCGCACTCCCCGTTTAGCGTCGCCCCGTCATTCGCCATCCATCACCGTGCGACCATGTCGACGCCTCCGCTCCATGTCCTCGAGACCTGTCTCTACGTCGATGACCTCGAGGCCGCGAGGGAGTTTTATGTCCGGGTTCTGGGGGCGAAGGACTTCAGCGGTCAGGCGGGGAGCCACGTTTTTCTCCGCCTCGGCGGATCCCTCCTCTTTCTCTTTCGGCCCGACGCCTCGGAGGTGCCCACCCCGCCGGAGAAGGGCTTGGCCATCCCGACGCACGGGGCGCGCGGGCCCGGGCACGTCGCCTTTGCCATCGCCCCGGCGGACTTCGATTTCTGGAAGGGCCGGCTGGAGGAGGAAGGGGTGCCGATCGAGCGTCGCATCGACTGGCCGAACGGGGCCCGCTCGCTCTACTTTCGCGACCCCGGGGGCAACAGCTTGGAACTCGCCGAGCGCACCCTCTGGGCCGACGTGCTGTCGGACTGAATGCCTCCGTCCGGTGGCTTGACCCCGGCGACGAGCCCGCCTATCCCCGACGGCATGTCTCTCTCTAGTCTCGCATGCCGTCGCGCCGGGCTCCTGGCACCGCTCGCCGCCCTCGTGGCCGCTTCCCTCCCGACGGCCGCAGCGGCCGCCATCCTGACCGAGGCCGGTTTCAGTCTCGATGCCGCTGGCGGAGCCTGGCTCTCGCCTTCCTTCGCCGTCACACCGCGGTCGTATTATAAAATTGAATACACTTCGGTCGCCGTCGACGACGGGTCGTTCGGCACTTTCTTCACCAATCCGGCGGCCACTTACAACCGTGAGCCGGAGACCGGCAACCCGCTCTACTACCGCACCGGCCAACTGCTCGCGGACAACTACACCGACCTGCCCGCCTCGAGCGGCGCGACAAAGCATATCACCTTCGCCCGCGCCCCCAGCCAGGCGGCGGAGGGCTTTCTCCGTTTCGCGCACAACGGCGCGCTCACGGTCGAAGATCTCGCGGTCACACTCGGCACCCCGGCGGAGGCGCGACAGTGGACTGAGGACCTGGTCGCGACCGGATTGCAGGGCCTCGGCCCGACGATGGCCCCGCCCGCCGACCGCTTCACCGCCCTCCCCCGGACCTTTGCCAAGCTGCAGGCCGGCGAGACCGTGCGCATCGCGATGGTGGGGGACAGCATCATGGCGGATACATTGAACTCGCTCTTTGAACTCGGGGTCGAGGCTGCCTACGCGGGCGCCTCCATCGAGTTGCTCGAAGCCGTCGGTCACGGCACCGGGATGGACGCCTGGCACACGCCCGACGAGACCTGGCAGCAGGCGGGGCTCGATTTCTCCGCCGCCGTCACGGCGCAGGATCCGGACCTTGTCATCCTCGGAGGAATCAGCAACGGCGGGACGAATAACCTGGAGGCGACGGAGGACCTCATCGCGCGCATCCGCACGGAAATGGCGGGCGACGTGCCGGACATCCTTCTCATGACCGGGCCCGCCTTTTCCGGCAACAACCTCGCGGCCTACGGCACCGCCCTCGCCGCCATCGCGGACAGCGAGGGGGTCGGGTTTTTTGATTTCTACACGGTGTGGCAGGACTACCTCGCGGATCTCGCGGCGGCCGGGATCGCGGTGGAGGACCTGAAGCGCGACAACGTGCACAACAACGACCT
>JBKHAU010000399.1:0-3131 GCA_046542725.1 Opitutales bacterium | reverse complement strand
CCGCCACGCGGACCTGCGGTGCCGTGGACGCGTCAGGCAGAGGCGACCCGCGCAGGAAGGACTGCCACCATCCCGCCCATGGGTCGGGATTGCGCTCAACATCGGCGCGGTCCTCCAGGTGAAGGAGGCCACGTCCGAGCGCCTCGGCCTGTGGCGACGCTACTCCGCAGCCGTCTGCCGGGACCTCGTCGATCGAATCTTTTGCCACTGCTCTTCCACGAACCTCGCCGCTTCTTGTTCGTCGAGCGTTTCGACCAGCATGTTGGCCGCCGCTCGCCTCATGTATTTCACGAGGGCCCGGATCTCGTCCTGGGTCAACCTCTTCTTGCCGTCCGGCCCTTCCGGATGCTGGAAGCGAATGAACGCCGCGAGGAGCGGGCCGGTCTCGGTCGACATCTGCCGAAAGACATGGCTTCGCCAGAAGTCGATGTCACCATATCGCGCGAGTTCGTAGGGATCGGCAAGGGCCGGATCGTGGGCGAGCTCGGCGCGGACCCACAATCTGTAGAAAAACGTCTCTCGTGCGCTGGCCGAGGTGAAGTTCAGCCGATCCGGGATTTGCGCCTCGCCCTTCCCCGGGTAACGGCGCCGGATCAGATCGAGCCCGGGTCCGGTGGCCATCCAGATCCAGAATTCCGGATCGGCGAGGGCGGCGTCCCGCGGAAGGGCCTCATGCACCGCGACGCAGGCGGCCGCCTCAAACCGATCGTTCGTCATCGGCATGGCCTCGGCTCCGGATCGCCCACCGAAGATCCGACCGACGACTCCGGCTCGCGCCGCCGTTTGCGGCTTTTCCACGGCGTCGTAGAGAGCGCCGAGGTGGTCCATAAGGCGCGCGACGACCCCGGGCCAGTCATGGTCGCCCCCTTCGACGGAGGTGTCGACCTCGGGGCGGGCCGGTGGCTCGTCCGTCTTGCCCGACTCCTTCCAGGCCTTCCACCACACGCGTGCCGCAGCGTCGGTGACGATCGGGTAGGGCATCAAAGACTCCTCAGCTGACGGACGAAATCTGTCCGGTCATGAACCGCGGCGCGCAGCTTCACCGGATCGCGCACGATGCCCTTCAGGGTCGTCAGCGACATCGGCATGTTGGCGCCCAGCTGCTCCAGGATCGTCGCGAGCGGCGTCCCCCTTGGAACCTCGGTCGCCTCTTCTACATCCTTGGCGGCGTGGCCGAGCACGGCCGCCACGATCTCGGTCATGACGAACGCTTGCAGCAAGGGGCCGTCGGAGACACGCTGCATCCCCTCGTAGACCTCTTCTGCGATATAGCAGGTCGCCAGCGGGTTCTCATCGTTCGGCTCCTCCAACAGGCGCCCTTCGTTGTACTCGACGTGCAGCAAAGCGCCCGGAAAGCCTGTCCAAGCCTGCGCCTCTTGCTTCGTCATCTTGCGGATGTCGAAAGTCGACCGGACGCTCCTCAGCTTCAGCTTGAAGGTGCGCTTGGCGATCCAGGCGCCCCGGCGATGCGGCCAACCTGGGGCGGGTTCGGCCTCCGCGTCCAGCGCCAGAGCGAGGGTGGCGTGCATTTCCCGCTTGTGCCCGAACTCCTGCACGAGACCCGCGTCAAGGAAGATGCGTTCCGGCAATTCGCCGTCGACCGGCCAGCGCCGATGGACCAGGCGACGCTTGAACATGGGATCGCGCAGAGAAAGCAGAAGCACGACGCCCTCGGCGCGATCGGCCAGCGTCGACCGGATCTTGTCCGCGTCGAGCTTGGGGCAGATCGCGACATGAAGGCCGTCGAAGTCCGCTGGGTCCAACTGGACGACATCATCTTCGATCTCTTTCTCCCGCTCGCCGACCAGCAGCACCGTGCTGTCGAGCGCGGCCTCCAGAGCATGTACGGCGAAGAAGGGCCGCGCCGTGCGCGGTTCCGAGCGTCTCCAGGCCTTCATGACGCGGCCTCTTCGACAGGCAGCACCTCGGGCACGAGCTGCACCGTCCAGCTGGGGTCGTAGGCCGCCGACCGGAAGGCGATGCGGGCCGGTGCTGCTGGCGTCACTACACCGAGCCAAAGATCGTCGCCGAGCGGTTCCAGTGGGCAGTCCGGCTCAAGCTCGAGGGGTATGGGATCGGCACCGGACACGCCGTCCTCCTCAGCGACCTTCAAAAGGATCCGCACGCGGAAAGGCAGATCGGCGACAGGGCTGTCCTCAGGCAAGGAGACGTCGACGTGTCCGGTCGCCCGCAGGCCATCTCCGTCCACCTCTATCCTCGGACCGTAGGGACGCAGGGAGATCGGCGCAGGGTTGGGTCCCGGCGGCGCTGGCCGACCCTTGGGCCCCACGCCGAACCAAGAGGCGAGGTCCCGTTCCAGCTTGGTCAGGCGTCGTGGCCGCGGCGGCGCCGGTGGCTTTGCCGAGTTCTGGAAGTCTCGGAAGCCCTTCTTGATCCGGGCCAGGATGGACTTGACGATCTCCGGTTCCTCGTCTCCGTCGATCTGTAGTCTCTGGGCCGTCGGATCCCACCGATCGTGCGCGGGAGGTTCGGAGAGCTTCAGGACTTCGTCGACGTCCTCGGCGGCCACGAAGCACCCGACGGCACGGGGAGCTGTCGCGCTGAGACGCCAATTCTGATAGTAATCCACCACCATCAGTGGGCCTCGCACAAGTGCGACGGTGTCGAGTCTGTTCTCGAAGTCCTCGCCTAGAGGGTTCTCCTCCTCGCTGTCGTCAAGCACGACGGCGCCCAGGGCGCCTATGTCGAGGTTTTGAGATCGGTTGAACAGCTTTCTCTGCTGGCGACCGGCGATGTCTGGCGCCTTCCCGATGGCGCTGTCGAAGGCAGCGATGAAGGGCTTGATGTGCGCCCGGGTTTTCGGCCGTGGCACGGTTTCTTCGCCTCGATGATCGACGACCGACGCCTCGAGAAGACGCGCCTCTATCCGCGGCCACCACCAGTCCTCGATCCCCGCGACCAGGTCTTCCGGTTGCACGGCCGTGTCGATAAGCAGGATCGACGTGCCGAGGCCGTCATCACGCTCGAATCCGAGACGTGCGGCCATCTCTTCGGCGGCGTCTCCTTGCAAAGGGTCGAACCGCACGCCCTCGTCCGGCACGAGGACCTCGGTCCCCAGGAAGGCGCGGCCGGTGAAAGGCTTGTCCTCGAACTCGTGCCCGGTCTGGTAG
>JBKHAU010000398.1:0-3134 GCA_046542725.1 Opitutales bacterium | reverse complement strand
CCGACAAGATCTACCGTTACGAACCAGGCGAGGATGACATTCCTTTCAGCGTGCCGGGGACGAGCCTTTCGATCTACCCCGAGCGCAAGCAGCGCCTGCCCATCGTGGCCTACGACATGGGCCTGAAGAAGAACATCCTGCGCAAGCTCGCGCGCCACGGCTTCGACGTCACGGTGGTGCCGGCCGACACGCCGGCGGAGGAGGTTCGCAAGCTCGAGCCGGCTCCGCTCGGGGTTTTCATTTCCAACGGACCGGGGGACCCCGCGGCCCCGACCTACGCACACAAGGCGATCAGCGAACTGATGCCCGATTTTCCCATGTTCGGGATCTGCATGGGCCACCAGATCCTCACCCACGCGATGGGTGCGCAGACGATGAAGCTGAAGTTCGGCCATCGCGGAGGCAACCAGCCGGTGAAGAACTTCGAGACCGGCCGCGTCGCCATCACTTCGCAGAACCATGGCTTTGCCTCCGCTCAGGAGTCGCTCGAAAAGTGCGGCGCGGTGATCACCGAATACAACCTGAACGACCAGACGGTGGCCGGGATTCGTCACGCCTCGCTTCCCGTCTTCAGCGTCCAATATCACCCCGAGGCCTCCCCCGGGCCACATGACAGCGATCCGCTTTTCGCGCAGTTCTATGAAATGGTCGCGCGCAAGGCCGGACTCGAGGTGAGCTGAGCAAGGGCCGAGTGCGTCCGTCGCAGCATTGTTCAGGGGACGAACCCAAAGGAGAGCGCCGCCCAGCCTGAAAGGAGCAGGGCGCATTTCAGGCTCCACGTGGCCGTCCGCCACCAGTTGGTGAGGACCAGGCTTTGCAGGGCCGGCTTGTCGTGGCGGCGGGCCAAACGCTCGTGCAACGGTACACTGACGAAAAAGGTGAGGCCCCAGGTCACCCAGGTGAGCGCCGTCAGGCTGCCATGCCAGACCAGGACGAGGGGGGCGGCGGCGCCCTGCCAAGCGAGCAGGATGCCCGCATGAGCCCCCACCAGCTCCGCGATCATGAGCGGTCCCGCGATCTGGCCCATGCGGCGCATGTGGCGCTGGTGAAACACCGCCCACCGTCCCGCCGGAACGTCGTGAAAGGCTGGATACACCCGGGCCTGCACCCACCAGATGACGCCGGTCATGCCGATCGTCGCGATGAAACCGAGAAGGGTGAGAAACTGAAGCGCTGGCAGGGTCAGCATATGCTCACTCCTCGCCCGCCCCGCCGGCGGCGTCAAGAAGGGCAAGAAAGCGCGGGACGTCCTCGGGCGCGTCGATCCCCACCCCGGCCCGCGCGACGGTGCCCACCGCGATGCGAAAACCGTCCTCGAGGGCGCGCAGCTGCTCGAGCTTTTCGATCTGCTCGAGCGGGCTGGGAGGAAGCCCGGCAAAACGCGCCAAGGCCTCCGCGCGGTAGGCATAAAGGCCCAGGTGGAGCAGCGCCCGGCCGCCGCCCAGCGCGCTCCCGTCACGACTGTAGGGGATCGGGCTGCGCGAGAAATAGAGCGCCCGCCCGTCCTGCGCGCAGACCACCTTCACACGGTGGGAGTTGCGGAAGTCCTCCTCGCGCTCGAAGGGCGTGGCAAGGGTCGCCATCTCCGCTTCGCCGCGCACGAGTTCCGCAAGCAGGGCGACATCGGCACCTTCGACCAGCGGCTCGTCGGCCTGGACGTTGATCACATAGCGGGCACCGATCTCGGTGTTGGCTGCGGCGAGGCGATCGGTGCCACTGGGCAGGGCCGGATCGGTCCGCACGCAACGAAAACCCGCCCCCTCGAGCACGGTCGCGAGCTCCTCCTCCCCGACCGCGAAAACCACCGGCCAGCCCGGCAACTCCTTTGCCAATCGTTCCGCCGTCCAGAGGACCAGTGGCTTGCCGCGGATGGGATGCAGCAGCTTACGCGGAAAACGCTGGGAGGCGAGCCGGGCCGGCACCAGCACGACGGCTTCCGGGGGCGGGGGAAAGTTGAGCGAAGACATGCAGCCCCTTTTCTGTGCTGCCTCGGGGGCCCTAGACAAGCGTGCCCTTCGCACCGTCGCAGCGTCACCTGATCTCGATGGCTCGCCCGCACGCTGGCGCGAACGGCGTTTTGTTCTTTTCTGTCTTCCGTCTTGCCCGTAGGGTTTCTGTCGCGTCTCTAAAGCGAACCCCCCGCTCAAGGCTGTGGCCGATCCCCGTCTCAACACCACCCGCACACGCGTCCTTGTCGTCGAGGACAATCCGGCTGACCGCGTTCTGCTCAAGCAACGCCTCGGCTGCATCACCGAGCCCATCTTCGCCGCCTACGCGGAGACGCTCACCGCCGCCGAGCACATGAGCGATCGTAGCTGGGACGTCGTCCTGCTCGATCTACATCTGCCCGGCTCGCGCGGCCTCGAGACCCTGCAACGGGCGCAGGAGATTTTTTCCGATACGACGCCCATCATTGTGCTGACGGGCCTCAACGATGAGGAGTTGGGTGCCCAGGCGATGCAGTCCGGCGCCCAGGATTACCTCGTCAAGTCGGACTACAACGCCGCCCTCCTACAGCGCACCATTCGGCACAGCCGCGAGCGCTTCAAGCTCAACGCCGACCTGCGAGCCGAGCGCGCGCGCCTCAATCACATCCTCGAAAACACCTCCGAGGGAATCGTTGCGGTGGGCGGCGACCTGAGCGTGCAGTTTGCCAACCGGGCCGCCCAGCGCATTCTCGGCCAATCCCTCGATGCCCTCGTGCGCCAGCCCTGGCCCCACCCGCTCACGACCGAGCAGGTGACGCGCATCGCGATCGACCATGAAGACGGTGGTCGGGTCATCGCGGAACTCCGCAGCAACCGCACGCGCGACCAACACGGCCGCCTCTTTCTCTGCACGCTGCGCGACATCTCCGAGGAAGAACGCCTCCAGCAGAGCCTCATCGACCGCGAGAAGATGGCCGCCGTCGGCGAGCTCTCCTCCGGCATCGCCCACGAGTTCAACAATCTGCTCACCCCCGTCATCAGCTACTGCCAGCTCGCCCTGCAGGACGGCGGGGACGATGACGACCTCGCCCGCAAGGCCCTGGAGAAGGCGCTGAACGGGGCGGAGCGGGCGGCCCAGATCTCCTCGTCCATGCTCGGCTTCGCCCGCGACAGCGACGGCGCCTCCACCGCCCATGTGCCGGCCGT
>JBKHAU010000397.1:0-3139 GCA_046542725.1 Opitutales bacterium | reverse complement strand
CCTTGACAACCGACCAACCAACCAGTTCATTGGTCCAATGAAGTCGATTGGTCTCTTCGAAGCCAAGACGCGGCTCTCGGAATTGTGCCGGGAGGTGCAGGAGGACGGGGCGCACTACGTCATCGAGCGACGCGGCCAACCCATCGCCGAACTCACCCCGCTCAAATCGCAGCCAGGCCCCCAGCGCAGTATCCTGGAGGATCTGGCCGCCTTTGAGGCAGCGCATCCGAGGCCGGAGGACGCGCCCGAGTTTCCCGCCGTGTGGGAGCACCGGTCGCCACCCGCCCCCAGTCCGCTCGACTGATCATGCCTCCCCTCGGTTATCTCCTCGACACCTCGGTTTACTCGCAGCCGCTGCGCAAATCCCGCGTCGAGTCCGCCCTCCGTCGCTGGTCCGAAGTGGGCGACCACGTCTGTGCGATCTCCGCCGTCACCGTCGCCGAGGTCGAGTGGGGACTCTATCGGCAGGCCAGTGCCTGGATGTGGGAATTATTCGAGGAGAAGCTGAAATCACGCCTGAGAATCTTCCCGACCGATGGGCCGGTCTGGAGCGAATTCTCGCGCATGAAGGCCACGCAAATGGCCCTCGGCCGCCCGGTCCCCGACCTCGACCTGCTCATCGCGGCCACCGCCGCTCACCACGGTCTCCGCCTCGCCACCCTCAACCGCAGGCACTTCAGCCTCATCCAAGGCCTCAAGGTCGAAGATTGGTCCACTCCCTGATCCGCTGGTCGGCGGAGACGCGCGCAAGCCCGTCTCCACCGACGATCGCCGACCGCTCCCCCGGCATTCCCTCCGGCGTCGTCCGCCTCTGTTTCCGCCGCATCCAGGCACCTCCCCACCACGCTTCCCCCGTGCCCTCTCCACCCCACCCCGTCGCTCTCTCCGCCCTCCAGCACTTTCTCTACTGCCCGCGGCAGTGCGCGCTCATCCACGTGGAGCGGCTCTGGGCCGAGAATCGCAGCACGGCGGAGGGCCGGGTGCTGCATGAGCGGGCGCATGAGGCGCAGGGTGAGACGCGCCCGGGGGTGAGGATCGCGCGGGGGCTCGTCGTGGCGTCGCCATCGCACGGGTTGAACGGCGTGTGCGATGTCGTGGAAATCTGGGACGACGGTCGCCTCATTCCCATCGAATACAAGCGCGGCCGGCCCAAGGCACACCGCGCCGACGAGGTCCAGCTCTGTGGGCAGGCGATCTGCCTCGAAGCGACCCTTTCCCGACCGCCGGGAAGCATCGCGTCGGGATTTCTCTACTACGGCCAGAAGCGCCGCCGCACCGAGGTCCATTTTGACGCCGAACTGCGCGCCTTGACACTCGCGGTGGCCGAACAGGTCCGGGTCATGATCGAGGAAGGCTCGACCCCCTCCGCCGAATACGAGCCCAGACGGTGCGACCGCTGTTCGCTCCTCGACCTTTGCCAGCCCCGGGCTCTCCGCTTCCACCGCGGAGCCGCCGCATGGTTCAAGCGCAGCATGGAAACGGTCCTCTCACCATGATTTCCCGCCCATCCTCCGGGGCCGCCGGCGTCCCGCCGGCCCCAGCTCCATCCCCGCGCGTCGCCAAGGATCACGGCGCTCCCGCGACCGCCGGCTTCCAGCCGGCCCCTCCGTCGCCCCCGTTCCGCCCTTCATGAAAACCCATCTCAACACACTGTTCGTCACCCTCGAAGGGGCCTTCCTGCGCAAGGACGGTGCGGCTGTCGAGGTGCGCCACGAGGGCCAGACACGGCTTCGCGTGCCGCTCCACAATCTCGACGGCATCATCTGCTTTGGCTGGGATTGCACCGCCAGCGCCGCGCTCATGGCAGCCTGCGCCGAGAGCGATGTCACTCTCTCCTTTCACACCCCCCACGGCAAGTTTCTGGCCGCCACGCGCGGGTTCACCTCCGGCAATATCCTCCTGCGACGCGCGCAATACGCGGCGGCCGATTCCCCCGACAGGTCGCTCGCTATTGCCCGCCCCAGTATCGCCGCAAAGATCGCCAACTGCCGCACGGGTCTCCTGCGCACCGCGCGCGAACGCGCCCAACGCGACCCCAAGGGTGCCGCCGCGCTGCTCGAAGCCGCCGAAAAGCTCGCCGTGCGCGCACGCCACGCCCTCGGCGCGTCCAGTCTCGATGAGCTGCGCGGGATCGAGGGCGATGCCGCCGTCTTCTATTTCGCCGTCTTCGATCACATGCTCTTCGGACAGGACGGCCTGCAGTTGACCGAGCGCTCCCGTCGGCCTCCCCGCGACCCCGTCAACGCGCTCCTCTCCTTCCTCTACACCCTCCTCATGCATGACTGCCGCAGTGCGCTCGAATCAGTCGGGCTCGATGCACAATGCGGCTTTCTTCACCGCGATCGACCCGGCCGCCCCTCCCTCGCCCTTGATCTCATGGAGGAGTTCCGCCCACTCCTCGCCGATCGCGCCACCCTCACCCTTTTCAACCGACAACAGCTCACGCCCCGCGACTTCGAGAGACGCGAGAACGGTGCGGTCTACCTTCGTGAAGAGGCGCGCAAGACCGTCCTGCATCATTGGCAGGAACGAAAACAGACCGAGCTCACGCATCCCTTTCTCGAGGAGAAAACAACCCTTGGCCTGATCCCTCATCTCCAGGCCCGCCTCCTCGCCCGCCATCTGCGCGGCGACCTCGACGCCTATCCGGCCTTCCTCGCAAAATAATTTCCCCTCTCCCTCATGTATCTCCTCGTCACCTACGATGTCTCGACCTCCGATCCCGCCGGAACCCGTCGCCTCCGCCGTGTCGCCAAGACCTGCCTGGACTATGGGCAGCGCGTGCAAAACTCCGTTTTCGAATGCAAAGTTGAACCCGCCCAATTCGTCGCCTTGAAAAAACGTCTTCTCGACCTCATGGATCCCGATCGAGATTCCATTCGCTTTTACCATCTCGGACGTCACTGGCAGCAGCGCGTCGAGCACTACGGTCGAAATGGAGACTACAATATCGAGGGTACGCTCCTCGTGGACTAGCCGCTCCCGAACGCCACGCCGCGAACCCCAAGCGAACAGCGAGTCCCCGGAACGTTCGCGAATCTTCCAAAGTCCTGGAAGCCAGGTTCTTTGACAGTCGAAGCACAGCATCATCAGGCCCTCGCCACCCTTTGCGCTTCACCTTCGCGGATTTACCGCCACA
>JBKHAU010000396.1:0-3145 GCA_046542725.1 Opitutales bacterium | reverse complement strand
GGTCGTGTTGGTGAGAAAAACCGACTGCGGCGCATGCGAACTGCCGTTGAGCGCCAGCGAGGCGTTGAAGCCGATCGCATAGGTGGCGTCACCCTGACCGCCGCCAGCGAAGCTGCTGAACTGATTTCCCCAGCCCGCCGTCGTCGTGTCGGTCGTGGTCGAGTAGGCCCAGCCGGACCAGGAGCCAAACTGCGCATTGTAACTTGTCTCAAAATGGAGACCGCCACTGAAAAAACCACCGGCGCCGTCTGCCCCCCGATAGTAGACGCCGCCTGGCGCATAGGCCTCGGCCGGCGGAATGGACAGCGCGACATCGCTGAAGTCGGCCACCGTCTGACCATACAGAAGCGGGGTGCTCCCAAGGACCAGGGCCACGGTCGCGGTCGAGGCAGTGGAGAAGAATGCGGAAGGTGCGAAGGTCTTCATAAAAATAGAAAAAGCAGACACGGGAGCGCGTGAATTACGCCGCTTTCTTATTGGCAATATAGTGCCAACAAGGGGGCGGATGTGGCCCGAGGCAAGAAGGAAAAGGAAAGAATTGCTTCGCGGTGGGTTTCAAAGCAAGGGGTCAAACCAATAAGTTATACCTCCTGCCGTCCGCTCGGTCCCCGCGAGCCATGTCGATCGTGGAGGCGACGCTCGCCCATTTGGCGATGGGTGTGGGATCGACGAATATTTAACTTATTGGTTTGACCCCTGACTCTCGGAGACGGGCCTAGTGCCGGTTGATGGCGACTTCGGCGGTGCGGTCTTCTTTCGAGGCGACGATGGCGTGGAGGTCGGCGAGAAAGGCGTCGACGTCGGCGAACTGGGTGTCCCAGGCGCACATGAGGCGGCAGCCACCGGCTCCGATAAAGTCGTAGAACTGCCAGCCACGGGCGTAGAGGCCGGCGATGACGCGGTCCGGCAGGCGGACGAAGACGCTGTTCGCCTCGCGCGGGAAGAGCAGCTCGAAGCCGGCCGCGGTGAGGCCGTCGGCAAGGCGCTGGGCGCAGGCGTTGGCGTGGTCGGCGTGGCGCAGCCAGGCACCGTGTTCGAGGATGCCGACCCAGGGGGCGGCGAGGAAGCGCATCTTCGAGCAAAGCTGGCCGGCCTGCTTGCAGCGGTATTCGAAGTCCTCCGCGAGGGCGCGGTTGAAGAAGATGATGGCCTCGCCGAGGGCCATGCCGTTTTTCGTCCCGCCGAAGCAGAGGACGTCGACGCCGGCGCGCCAGGTGATGTCCTTCGGGGCGCAGCCGAGGGTGGCGAGGGCGTTGGCGAAGCGCGCTCCGTCCATCTGCACGCGCAGGCCGAGCCCATGGGTGATGGCGCCGAGTTCGCGTAGTTCTGAGGGGGTGTAGAGGGTGCCGACCTCGGTTGCCTGGGTGAGGCTGAGGGCGCGGGGCTTTGGGAAATGCACATCGGCGCGGCGATGCACGGTGTGCTCGACGGCGTCGGGGGCGATCTTCCCGTTTGCCCCCTCGACGCAGAGGATCTTTGAACCGCTGCTGTAGAATTCGGGGGCCCCGCACTCATCGGTCTCGATGTGGGCGAGGTTGTGGGCGATCACGCTGTGGTAGCTCTGGGCGAGGGAGGCGAGGGCGAGGGAGTTGGCCGCCGTTCCGTTGAAGGTGAAGAAGACCTCGCACTTCGTCTCGAAGATCTCGCGAAAGAGGTCGCAGGCGCGGGCCGTCCACGCGTCGTTGCCGTAAGCCGGAGCGTGGTCGCGATTGGCCCGTTCCATCGCCTCCCAGGCTTCGGGACAGACTCCGGCGTTGTTGTCGCTGGCAAAGTTGCGCGGTCGCGGCGTGGACATATCGGCAACCAAAGGCACGAAGTTGCCATGGCGCAATCCCGCGCTGGTCATCGCGACCCTGAGGTCGGGCGGAGAGACCGGTGCCCCTCAGCTTGCCCGCGCCGTTTCGGCCGCGCCGATGACGCGGGCCTCGATCTCGGGCGGCATCTGCTCATAGTGGGAAAACGTCTCCGTGTGCAGACCGCGACCACCCGTGATCGAGCGCAGGGTCGTGGCGTAGCGATAGAGCTCCATCTGCGGCACCTGGCAGGTGACGACCTGGAAGCGACCATCGGTATCCACCCCCTGGATACGACCTCGGCGACTCGAAATGTCCCCCAGGACGTCTCCCAAATGACTCTCCGGCACGCGCACCGAGACCTCGAAGATGGGTTCGAGCAGGCAGGGGCGAGCTTCCTGGAAGGCTTCGCGAAAGGCTTCCTTGCCGGCGATCTGGAAGGCGATGTCCTTCGAGTCGACGGGGTGCATCTTGCCGTCGTAGAAGTCGATCTTCACATCGGTCACGCGGTAGCCGGCGAGGATGCCTTCGTGGCAGGCGGCGCGGACCCCCTTTTCGACCGAGGGCACGAAGACGCGGTCGACGTTTTGCCCGACAAGGGAATGCCGGAAGTCGACGCCCGCATTGCGTTCGCCGGGAACGATGCGCATCCACACTTCGGCAAACTGGCCGGCGCCGCCGGATTGTTTTTTATGGCGATACTTCGACTCGGCCGGCTGGCGGATCGTCTCGCGGAAGGGCACGCGGGGCTCGCGCAGACCGATCTCGACATTGAAGCGGCGCTTGAGACGCCCGCGGATGACCTCGAGGTGGAGTTCGCCCTGCCCGCTGATAACGAGTTCGTGGGTCTCCGCATTGTTCTCGAAGAGGAAGGTGGGGTCCTCCTCATGGAGTGTCGAGAGGCCCTCCGCGAGCTTGTCTTCGTCGCCCTTATGGGTGACGGCGAGCGCACCCCGAATGTTGGGGTGGGGATAGCGCACGGCGGGAAGGCTCACCTTGCGCTCCGGGCTCGTGAGGGTGTCGCCGGTGTGGGTGTCAGCGAGCTTTGTCATGACTCCGATGTCCCCGGCGGTGAGTTCGGCGATGGGGACGCGCGCGTGCCCTTGGAGGGTGAAGAGCTGGCCGATCTTCTCGGGCCGATCACGGCCCGGATTGTAGAGTTCGAGGCCAGCCTGGAGGCGCCCGGCATACATCCGGCAGAAGGAGAGTTCTCCGACGTGGGGCTCGCTGATCGTCTTCCAGACGTAGCAGGCAGGAGCGTCGTCCTCGAGCTTGATGGAGGCCTCGAGCCCGGCCTCGTCGATCGCCCGCACTTCGCGGCGGTCGACCGGCGAGCTGCCATACTTGGCGAC
>JBKHAU010000395.1:0-3151 GCA_046542725.1 Opitutales bacterium | reverse complement strand
CCGCTGCTCGGCGACCTCGGGCCCTTTCTTCGACGCGGTTGCGGGGTCACGCTCATTGCGCCCGATGGCTTCTGGTATTCCGGAATGGGGCCGGGAGTCCTCTCCGAAACCTATCAAAGTCAGGACAGTTTCGTGGACACGGCCTCCCTCGTGCAGCGGCAGGGCGGCGAGTCTGTCTGCGACGTTGTCCGGCGTATCCATTTTGCTGATCGCAGGGTGGAACTCGGGAGCGGTCGCTCGATTCCCTACGACCTGCTTTCGGTCAATGTCGGCAGCGGCGTGCCCGTCGATGCGGTGGAGGGCGCCGCGGAGCACGGCTGGACGGTGAAGCCGATAGAGAACCTCAGCCGCCTGCGGGACGCGGTCCGCGCACGCGCCGCGAGGGGAGGCTGCATCCGCCTCGTCGCGGCCGGAGGAGGCGCGGCCGGCTGCGAGGTCGCGATCAACCTCTGGCACCTCGTCCACCGTCTGGGCGCCGCCGCCGAGATGATCCTCGTGGTTCCGGGAGGTGGGCTGCTGAAGGCCGAAGGGCCGGCCGTCGGCCGGCGCGTGCGGCGGGAAATGGACCGCCTGGGCATTGAGGTGCGCGACGGGCGCGTGACGGCGGCCGACGCGAGGGGGGTCGTCCTGGAAGACGGCGACGCGCTGGCGGCGGATTTCTGTGTCATCGCGACGGGGGTGCGGCCCCCGACGCTCTTCCGTGAATCGGGCCTGCCCGTCGGGGGCGACGGCGCGCTGCTCGTCAACCACCAGCTGCAGAGCGTCCGCGCTGCGGAGATTTTTGGCGCCGGCGACTGCATCACCTTCGGCCAGGCACCCCCGCCGCGGGTGGGCGTCTATGCGGTGCGCGAGAGCAAGGTTCTTCGACACAACCTCCTCGCCACGCTCGACGGGCACCGGCTGTCCGCCTTTACGCCCGGCAAGCCCTACCTCCTCATCCTCAACCTCGGGGACGGTCGAGGCCTCCTCCTCTGGAAGGGCCGCGCCTGGGGCGGCGGACGCTGGACGTTTCGCCTCAAGCACCTGCTCGATCGGCGCTTCGTCGAGCGCTTTCGGTGAGAGGCTCCAACATCGCCGAACCCGTTGGTGGGGAGGTCTCCTTGGCCGGCTCCCGCACGCTTCTCGAAATGGCCGGCTCCGCCGCGGTGTCTCCCGCCGATGGCAGTCCGCGCGGGGCGATGAGGGCCGGGCAAGGGGGCCGCGGCCCCGTCGTCGCGGAAAGAAGGACGATGCCCCCGACTGCCGCGAAGACCGCAAGAAGCCCGAGGATCCGACGCAGGCCGGTCGAGAGCGCGCCGTTCATCGGGTGTCGCGGTCTCCCTGCGACGAAGCGTGAAAGGGGTTGAGGCGGCGGTGAAGGCCGGTCGAGAGCAGGAGGGTCCCGGCCACCGCGCAGACCGGCACGAGCCAGCTCTGCCCGGTGAGGTTCGCGAGCCCGGAGCCGACGAGGAGCGAGACCAGCAGGGCAACGCCGGGACAGAGGCGGCCGCGCCCGCCGCAGCTCGCCGCCTCACCGGCCGTGCCGCAGGTCGGTTTCACCGCCTTCGCCGGGTCGTGCGGTCGGTCGGTGGCGGACCCTGGTTCGGAGGCCTGTTCGCTCCGCGGGGGTTGCATGGGTTCATTCATTTCTCGTAGCGGCATCAGCCGGACGGGAGACCGCGCGGTCTATCCTGTTTGAAGAAGATCCATAGAACGCACCGCTCAGCTCGCCGCGACCACGAGTTCGATTTCGAGGTCGACGAGGTCGCGGATGATCTTGTCCTTGGCCGCGCTGAAGAAGCCGCCGTTCTGATGGTTCACGTTGAACTCCTGCCGGTCGAAGCTGAAGGCGCCCGCCAGGGTCCATCCCGTCTCGCCGTTGGGTGTGACGCTGACCGGGATCTCGATCGGCTGGGTCACGCCACGGATGGTGATGCTTCCCTCGAGATGCCCATCGGCATGGCGCCGGAGGGAGAAGCTGCGGTGGGATACTCCTCGACGTAGAAGAAGTCTTCGCTGCGGAGATGGCGGGCGAGCTTGTCGCGCTGTTTGCCCTCCAGATCGGTGACGTCGATGCTCTTCATATCGAGCACGACCTCGAGCGATTCGATCGTGCCGTCATCAGCGATCGAGGCCGCGAAGGATTGGGGCGTGAGGAGACCGGTGTGCGTCTTGGCCGGCATCGATCCGGTCCATCGGATGGTGTGCTCCTCGAGACGGTAGTCGGCCGCCGTCAATGGGGCGCCGAGGAGAAGGAGCGCGAGCGCCAGGCGGCGGAAGCCACGGCGGGCGAAGGAGGGGTGCGGTCGTGAGTGCATGGGATCGAAGACAAGTGGTGGGTTTCGTTGACCTCCGAAGCGGCGCGGAATCGAGCAGGAAGAGGGCCTCGACGAGGCGTTTGGCAACCAGCCGTGCGCAGAATGCATCCGCGAGTGGTATCCTGCCCTCTCACCTTCGAACAGAAGAGAGACCGACGGGTCTGTGTGTTTCGGGGAAGAAATGAAGATCTTCGCTGCGTCGCCGGGGAAGACGACGTGGGCCATGACGAGCGGGTGCGGATTGCGGCCATTGCAAGCCTTCTTGCCTGCGGGAGAGCCACCCGCTCGGGACGGCCCCGGCAGGCCTACTCTTCGCCGCGGGAGGTGAGGGCGCGTGCCGCCACGAGCAGCTCCTCCGCGGAGAGGCGTTTCCGGTAGTCGGGGTTGAAATAGCGGAAGGCGATAATGCCCTCGCCATCGATGAGGAAAACCGCCGGCACCGGGAGGAGATGATGAGTTTCTCCGGAGGCCGCTTCGAGATCGATGCCGAATCCCTGCAAGCGTTCGTAGCTTGCGGCATCGACCTTGAAGGCAAGGCCAAAGGCCTGCGCCGCTCCCATCCCGGCATCCGAAACGAGGGTGTAGTCCGGCGCGGTCGCGGCGATCGCCTCCGCGACCCGCTCCGGGCGGTCGGCGGAGAGGCCGATGATCGGCAATCCGAGGGCCTCGAGTTCGGCGGTGAGCGAGGCGAGCGCCTCGAGCTGGCGGTTGCAGTAGGGACACCACCCGCCGCGGTAAAAGACGACGATGGCAGGCTCACCCGCGAGGAGCGCGGAAAGGGATGCCTCGCTGCCGTCCCCCCGCCGCACCGAAGGATCGGGGGCCTCGCTGCCGACTTCCACCGGATTGACGTT
>JBKHAU010000394.1:0-3167 GCA_046542725.1 Opitutales bacterium | reverse complement strand
CATCGAGGAACTCATCGCACGCCATGTGGAGGAACAGCTGCGCTACCGCTCCTACGTGAACAGCCTGCTCCTGCGCACGGCAGACGGCGCGGCGGCCATCCTCGTCCCGCGCTACCGCCCCCGCGACAGCGCCGAAGCGCCGCTCATCGCCCGCCTCGAAGCGCAGGCCGCCGCGGCCTACCGCGAGGCCATTCCCGGGGTCGAAGTGCTCTGGATCGACTGCACGTCAATCGCGGACTATCTCGGCGCGATCCACTGCCTCACGGCTACGATCCCGGATTTCGCCGCGCTGGGGGTGGGGTCGACCGACGAGTAGGCTCCGCGCCACCCCAGGCAGACGGCGTGAACCGATCACCCGTCCAGTCGTCAGTCCTCCTCTTTCGCCATGCCTGAAACTCCATCGCCCTACGCCCCCTCCGCCCCGCTCCCCCGGCCTGTTGTCGCGCCAGGCGAGTTCACGTTCGCGGTGGCGCATCTCGACCACGGCCACATCTTCGGACAGACGGCCGGATTGCTCGAGGCCGGCGCCACCCTCAAGTGGGTGTTCGACACCGACCCGGCGCGCCGGCAGGCGTTCCTCGAGAGATTCGCCGACTCCGGCGCCCGCGCCGCCGAGCGCATCGAGGACATCCTCGACGACCCTGCTGTGCAGCTCGTCACCGCGGCCACCATTCCCTGCGAGCGGGGACCGCTCGGGTGCCGTGTGATGAAGGCCGGCAAGGACTATTTCACCGACAAGTGCCCCTTCACCTCACTGGACCAGCTCGCCGAGGCGAAGCGGGTCGCGGCCGCGAGCGAGCGCAAATACCTCGTCTACTACAGCGAACGCCTCCACGTGGAGTCAGCCGTCCACGCCGGCCGCCTCATCGCCGACGGCGTCTTGGGAACTCTGATACACCTCTCCATCACCGGCCCGCACCGCCATGGGAGCGGGCGCCCGGCCTGGTTTTATGAGAAGGCGAAATATGGCGGCATCCTCACCGACATCTGCTCGCACCAGGTCGACCAGTTTCTCACCTATGGGGCGGCAGACGATGGCGTCGTGGCGCACGCCCGGGTGGACAATTTCGCCCATCCCGCGCACCCCGAATTCGAGGACTTCGGTGAAGCGGTCTTCGAGCTCGCCAATGACGTCTCCTGCCACTCCCGCGTCGACTGGTTCACTCCGAACGGGCTCGGCACCTGGGGCGACGGCCGGCTTTTCGCCGTCGGCACGAAGGGCACCCTGGAGATCCGCAAATACATCGAGGTGGGGCAAGGGCGTCCCGGGGACCGCCTCTACCTCGTCGACGGCGAGCGCGAGCATGTCATCGACTGTGCCGGCAAGGTCGGCTTTCCCTTCTTCGGCGAGCTCATCCTCGACTGCCTCAATCGTAGTGAGAAAGCCATGACGCAGCACCACGCCTTCAAGGCCGCCGAACTCTCCCTCCGGGCCCAGGCAATGGCCGATGCCGGGCGAGCGAACGCGTGACCGACGTCCCGCCGCCAACCGTCCGAAAGACGCAGGCGCGAGGCGGGGCGTGAGCGCTCGCCCGTTGGCCGCTCAGTTCGGCGGCTCGTCCTCGCGCGCCGCCGGAGTGCGGGCAAACTGTTGCAGGGCCGCTTTCAGTTCGGGGGGACGGACGGGCTTGGTCAGCCAGTGGTTCATGCCCGCCTCGAGGCAGCGCAGGCGGTCCTGGGGGAGAGCGTGGGCGGTGAAAGCGATGATGGGAACCGTCTCGTCGACCTCCGCAAGCATGCCGGAGCGAATGCGCCGGGTGGTCTCGTAGCCGTCGAGCACCGGCATCTGGCAGTCCATCAGAACGACGTCGAAGGCCTGACCCTGGAGGCACTCGAGCGCCTCCCGCCCGTGGACCGCGAGTTCGACGGCATGGCCCATGCGCTGGAGGACGGTGCGCACGACCTCGCGATTGGTCTCGTTGTCCTCCACCACGAGGATGCGGAGCGGACGCATGCGGGGAAGGTGGGTTCGCGGGGAGGCGATCTGAAGCGCTTCGTGCGGCGCTTGCTCCGCGGCGGTGAGGAGGAGGCGGTGGATCTGGTCCTGGCGCACGGGCTTGGTGAGGATGGCGATGAAGCCAAGGTCGAGCGCCTCCTCCGCATCCACTTCGAGAGAGAGGCCGGCGGAGGACAGCATGGCGAGCGGCAGGGTGCGCAGGGCCGGGTGCCGGCGGATCTCGCGGGCGAGGTCGAGGCCGCTCCGGGAAGGCATCTGATGGTCGAGCAGGACGAGGTCCCAGGGGCGGGGCAGAGAGCGCTGGGTGAGCTGCTGCAGGGCGCTCTCGGCACTCGCCACGGTCTCGGAGCGCACCCCGTAGAGGGCGAGCTGCCGGGCGAGGATTTCCCGGTTCTCCGCCTTGTCGTCGACGATGAGAACGCGACGCTGGGCGAGCCGGTGGTCGTGCCCGGACGGGGGCGCGGCGGCCTGCGGACGGCACGGCAGCTCGAGTTCCAACCAGAAGGTGGATCCCTCCCCCGGGGTGGATTCAAAATCGAGTGCGCCGCCCATCAGCTCCGCCAGTTGCCGGGCGATGGCGAGGCCGAGGCCGGCGCCCCCATGCTGGCGGGTGGACGATCCATCCCCCTGGACAAAGGGCTCGAAGAGCGTCGCTTGGTCCTGCAGGGAAATGCCCGGTCCGGAGTCCTTCACGGCGAGACGGAAACGCTCCCGCCTTGCCCCGACAAGCTGCGCGAACACGCTCACGCGGACTTCGCCGCGAGCGGTGAACTTGATCGCGTTGCTGAGGAGATTGGTCAGGACCTGCCGGACGCGGCCGGGATCACCACGATGCAACATGGCCGGGCGATCGGGAATATCGAGGCGCAGGCGAAGCCCCTTTTCCCGCGCGGTGGAACGAAGCAATGCAGTGGTCTCGCGGACGAGCCGGTCGAGATCGAACTCGGCCTCGTCGAGGCGCATGTGGCCGGCCTCGATCCGGGAAAAGTCGAGAATGTCGTTGAGAAGGGTGAGCAGGCTTTCGGCACTGCTCTGGAGGACCTGCGCCATGTGATGGGCATCCTCCGGGAGCGGGGTATCGCAGAGCAGCCCGGACATCCCGATAATGCCGTTCATCGGGGTGCGGATCTCGTGGCTCATGTTGGCAAGGAACTGAGACTTGAGGCGCGAGGCCTGCATCGCCTCATCGCGAGCCTCGGCAAGGCTCAGT
>JBKHAU010000003.1:0-17234 GCA_046542725.1 Opitutales bacterium | reverse complement strand
GGCCCGGCCGCCCCTCGTGAGCGAAGGCACTCCGCCGCGCATTCTGGCGGCTCGCGCGACCCGCGTCGGGGGGTTGCGCGAGACGCTGGCGGCATGCCTCGAGGGTGGGGGAGCGGTCACGCTCGAGTTCGGCTGCGGCCATGGGCACTGGCTCACGGGCTACGCCGAAGCGCATCCCACCCGCCGTTGCATCGGCGTCGACCTCATCTCCGCGCGCATCCGCAAGGCCCGGGCCAAGCGTGACCGACGCGGCCTGCGTGGGCTCCACTTTCTCAAGGCCGAAGCGACCGAGCTGCTCGAGGCCTGGCCGACGGCCTCCCCGATCGATGAGGTCTTCATGCTCTTCCCCGATCCATGGCCGAAGAAACGCCATTTCAAGCACCGCATGATTCAGCCCGCCTTGCTCTCCGCCGTGGCGGCGCTCTGCCGCCCCGGCGCGCGCTTTCATTTCCGGACGGATGACAAAAGCTACTTCGAATGGACGGAGGAACACTTCGCGGCCCACTCTGACTGGACGATTGAAAAGTCGGCCGACTGGCCCTGGGAGCACGCGACGATCTTTCAGGCCATGATGGACTCCTGGGAGTCGCTCATTGCCCGCCGCCGCTGAGGGCGGACCGGCGCTTCCCGTGTGCGGCCCTCACCACCAGCCGAGGACGCTGCCGAGCATGAGGATGAATTGGCACGCGAGGACGGCGGTGAGCAGGCCCACGGCGAGCCAGAGGACCGGGTCGAAGGCCATCGTGCGCAGACCCGGGAGGGGCGCACGGCGGCCAGACCTCGGCGTCCTGGGCTTCGCCGGGCGGGGCGTCGCCGGCCGGCCGGCAAGGGGCCGTTTGTGAAGGCGGGCGAGATCGCCTGTGATGTCCCGGGGACTCGGCATGGGGCAATCTCTCGAGGATGCCAGGCGTACCGCGGAGGGCGAGGACGAAAGCAAGGCGCGAGCTGGGGCCATCCGGGGTTGACGTGGTCGCGGGAGGGCTACATCCAAAACGGTTTCATTTAGCCGCACTCCCGCGCTGAATCGAACCATGAGGTCCTCAAAAATCCCCCTGGCGCTGGGCGCCCTGGCGTTTGGCGCTGCTGACGCGGTTGCTGTCTCGTCGGCGCCCTACACTCTCGTCGACGGTCCCTTGCCCATCACCAACTCGATGGTCATGGGGTGGATCATTTCCCTTCTCATCGTGCTCGGTGTGCGGGCCATGGTGGGCAAACCGCAGCTGATTCCAAGCAAGGGGCAGGCCATCATCGAGTCCGGGATCAATGCGGTGCGCGAAATCGTCGAGCCGATTGTCGGCAAGCGCATGTTCCGGCCGACCTTCCCGCTTCTCGTCGGGCTCTTTTTCTTCATCCTCATTCACAACTGGAGCGGCCTGCTCCCGGGGGTGGGCGCCTTCGGCTTCTACGATGACGCCGGCCAGTTGAAGTATTGGTGGCGCCCGGCCAATGCCGACCTCAACATGACGGTCGCCCTGGGGATCATCGCGGCCCTCTTTGGCTGGGGTTATTTTGTCCTGCGCTATGCCGGGTTCAAGACGCTTATTTTCGACCTTTTCGGGAACAAGGCGGACAAGGAGGACGTGGGCGTGGGCATGTATGTCCTCCTCTTTCCGATCTTTATCGGGGTGGGCTTCATCGAGGTGGTCTCGATCCTCTTCCGCCCGGTTTCGCTCTCCTTTCGACTCTACGGCAACGTCTTTGGCGGGGAAAACCTGCTCGCCAACATGACGGGGCTGGCGCCCTATGTGGTGCCCGTGCCGTTCTACTTTCTCGAGACGCTCATCGGCCTCGTGCAAGCCCTCGTCTTCACCCTCCTCACCGCGGTCTATATCGGACTCATCTGCAATCACGGAGACGAGCACGAGGCGGTGCATCACTGAAAACACTTTCCTGGCCGGGACCGGTGCCAGAGGTAACCAATCCTCACCGAGTGCCGGGCGGCCGGGTTCATGAGTTAACACCGTTCAACACAAGGAAATATAGAAAATGGAAACGATCATCGCGCAGTGGACTGTTCAAGCCGGCGAAATCCAGGGAGCCGTCGGCTGTGCCGCGGCTGCCATCGGCGTGGCCCTGATCGGGACGAAGGCCGTGGAGTCTGTCGGTCGTAACCCCGGTGCCTCGGGCAAGGTTCTTGTCCAATCCATCATCGGGATGGCGCTGGCGGAGGCCGTGGCGTTCTACGCCCTTTTCCTCTAGGTCGGTTTTTCGTCCGCAGCCGCTTCGGCGGCTGCGGACTTTTCCCTTTTTCTTTCCTTCCGGATTCCCCTTCGAAACATGGTCCACGAACTTCCCCTTTTTCTTGCTGCCGCGGAAGCGGCCGACGGCGCCGGTGGCCTCAGCGCGCTGCCTGGCACCTTCGGCCTCGACGTCCGGCTCATCGTGGCGCAGGGCCTCAACTTCCTCCTCGTCGCAGGGGTGCTCTGGTTCTTCGCCTTCAAGCCCGTGATGAATCTCATGGGTGAGCGCGAGGCGGCGATTGCACAGGGGCTGACCGATGCCGAAAAGGCGCGCCAGCAGCTCGAGAGCGCCGAGCAGGAGAAGGCCATGAAGCTGCGCGAGGCCAACACCTCGGCGCAAAAAATCGTCGGTGAGGCCAAGGTCCAGGCCGACGAATTCACCGCCCGTCAGAAGGAGGCGCTCGAGGGTGAACTGGCCGAGAAACGTCGCCGTGCCGAAGAGGCCATCCTGCTCGAGCGCGAGAAGGCGCTCAACGAGGCCCGTGCCGATATCGCCCGCCTCGTCGTCCTCACTTCCTCGAAGGTCCTCCAGAAGGAGCTTTCGGATGAAGAGAAGACGCGTCTGAACTCTGCCGCGACGCGCGAGATGACCGCTGCCCACTAGCGCGGGAGTGCCCCCTTTTTGCCCATGACCCAATTGGATCACTCCTCGAAGAAGCTCGCCAAGCGCCTCGCCGTGATGGTTGCGGAGGCCGGTGAAGCGGTGGCCGGAGAGGTCGAGCCCGCCCTGCGCAAGCTCGTCGGCGATCGCCCCTTGGCGGAGCGCCGCGCCTTCGTCCGCGCCTTTCTTCATTTCCTCGACCGCGAGTTGCGTGCCCGCCGTCTCGTCGTGGAACACGCGGGCCCGCTCAAGCCCGAGGACCTCGCGACGATCGCGCAGCCTTTCCTCGCGGACCATGGGCAGCTCGCGGTCGTCGAGGAAGAGAACCCCCTCCTCCTCGGAGGCGTGCGGATCACCCTCGGGGACCACGTCTACGACGCTTCCATTGCCGGCCGCCTCGAGCGCCTCGCTGCCGCCACCCGTTAAATTTCCTCCTTTCCGACCTTTTCCCTATACCCAATTTCGCAGACCGATGAGCACCCTTCTTGAACAGATCGAACAGGAGATCGCGGGCCTCACCTCCGCCGTCGCCAAGACCAACACCGGCACGATCGTCGCCATCGCCGACGGCGTCGCGAGGGTCGAAGGCCTCTCCGAGGTGATGTATAACGAGATGGTCGAGTTTCCCGGCGGGGTGATGGGCATCGCCCTCAACCTCGAGGAGGATACCGTCGGCGTCGTCGCCCTCGGTGACGTTTCCGAGCTGAAGCAGGGCGACGAGGCCAAGACCACCGGTCTGCTCCTCTCCGTTCCGGTCGGCCGCGAACTGCTCGGCCGCGTCGTCGACGCGCTCGGCAATCCGGTCGACGGCAAGGGCCCGCTCAACGCCTCCGACCGCTACCCGGTGGAAAAGATCGCTCCCGGCATCATCCCGCGCAAGTCGGTCGACCAGCCGCTCCTCACCGGCATCATGTCGATCGACTCGATGATCCCGATCGGTCGTGGCCAGCGCGAGCTCATCATCGGTGACCGCCAGACGGGCAAGACGACCATCGCCATCGACACGATCATCAACCAGGCGAAGATCAACAACCAGCACCGTCTGAGCGATGGCTCCTTCGAGGAAGGCTTCCGCCCGGTCTACTCGGTCTACGTCGCGGTCGGTCAGAAGAACTCCACCATCGCGCGCACGGTGGCGGCCCTCGAGAACGCCGGTGCCCTCCAATACACCATCGTGGTGACGGCGGCCGCCGCGGAAAACGCGGCCAACCTCTACATCGCGCCCTTCGCCGGCTGCGCCATGGGCGAGTATTTCATGCAGAACGGGATGGACGCGCTCATCGTCTACGACGACCTCTCGAAGCACGCCGCCGCCTACCGCCAGATCTCCCTCGTCCTCAAGCGGCCGGCCGGCCGCGAAGCGTATCCCGGCGACGTCTTCTACCTCCACAGCCGCCTCCTCGAGCGCTCCGCGCGCCTCAACGAGGACAACGGCAACGGCTCCCTCACCGCCCTGCCGATCATCGAGACCCAGGCCGGCGACGTCTCGGCCTACATCCCGACGAACGTCATCTCCATCACCGACGGGCAGATCTTTCTCGAGACCGACCTTTTCAACCAGGGTATTCGCCCGGCCGTCTCGGTCGGCCTCTCCGTCAGCCGCGTGGGCTCGGCCGCGCAGATCAAGGCGACCAAGCAGGTGGCCGGCAAGGTGAAGCTCGAACTCGCGGCGTATCGCGAGCTCGAGGCCTTCGCCCAGTTTGGCTCCGACCTCGACGCCCGCACCAAGCGCCAACTCGACCGCGGCGCCCGGACGGTCGAGCTCTTCAAGCAGCCGGCCTATTCGCCCAAGCGCATCGAGACCCAGGTCGCCCTCCTCTGGGCGCTGCAGAACACCTACTTCGACGACATCGCGGTGGACGACATGGTCGCTGCGAGCGACTCCCTCCAGGAATATCTCGAGACGGGCAAGGGCACCCTCCTCGCCAAGATTCTCGAAAAGCGGAAGCTCGACGACGAGACCGAGGCCGGGCTGAAGGATGCGGTCAGTGGCTGGAAGAGTACCTGGTCCAAGTAAGACAACGAAACGAGGCTAGAGCCGATGGCTAACACACGCGACATTCGCAACCGGATCCGGTCGGTGAAGAACACCGCCAAGATCACCCGCGCGATGCAGCTCGTGGCCGCTTCGAAGATGAAGCGCGCCCAGGACGCTGCCTTGCAGGGGCGTCCGTACACGCAACTGATGTCGCGCATGCTGGCCGTCCTGCGGGGCAAGCTGCCAGAGTTCGATCACCCCTTTCTCGAGGATCGCGAGGTCCGCACCCGCGGCGTCCTCCTCATCTCGACCGACCGCGGTCTCTGCGGTTCGCTCAACGCCAATCTCTTCCGCGAGGCGGCGGGTCTCGATTCGGTCAACACCGTCTTCTACTCCATCGGGAAGAAGGCACGGCAGTTTTTGGGACGGACCCAGCGCCGCCTGGCGGCGGACTTTTCGATCAGTGAAGACGCGCCTTTCAAGGAGTTCCGCCCTGTCATGGAAACCATGCTGGAGGACTTCAAGGCCGGGAAGATCGACTCCGTCGAGGTGCTCTACCCGCGCTTTCGCAACACCCTCGTGCAGGAGCCCACGCTCGTGCCTTTCCTTCCCCTCGGGCACTTCGTCAGCGCCCTCGAGCAGCGCCTCGCGACCGAAAACATCACTCTCACGCAGGATGAGCGCGACTTCATCTTCGAGCCGGCCGCGGGGGAGATCCTGCCCCAGCTTTTCGACCTCTTCCTGCGGCGGGAGATCTACCAGCTCCTCCTCGATGCCCGCGCTTCGGAGCAGAGCGCCCGGATGGTCGCGATGAAGGCCGCCACGGACAACGCGAAGAAGCTCACCGATCAGCTCACTCTCCAGTACAACAAGGCGCGCCAGGCCGGCATCACGCAGGAGATCCTCGAGATCACCGCTGCGGCCCAGTCGAGCTAAGCCTTCGTCCTCCCCCGTTTCCAAAGAATCCTTTCCATTTCCCAATCCCGATGAGCGAAAACACAGGCAAGATCACCCAGATCCTCGGCGCGGTCGTCGACGTGCAGTTCGAGTCCAGCAAGGTCCCCGCGATTTATCAGGCCCTTCAGGTCAACTATGCCCTGCAGGGGGCCCCCACCAAGCTGATCCTCGAAGTGCAGCAGCACCTCGGCGAGGGCCTCGTCCGCGCCGTCGCGATGTCCACCACCGAAGGTCTCGTGCGGGGGATGGAAGTGATCGACACCGGCGCCGCCATCTCCGTGCCCGTCGGCGAAGGCGTGCTCGGGCGCATTTTCAACGTCACCGGCGACCCCGTCGACGAGCGCGGCGAGGTGAAGTACGAGAAGCGCTACGAGATTCACCGGCAGCCGCCCTTGCTCGTCGACCAGAGCACCGAAGCCGAGATCCTCGTCACCGGGATCAAGGTCATCGACCTCATCTGCCCCTTCACGAAGGGGGGCAAGGTCGGCGCCTTCGGGGGCGCGGGCGTGGGCAAGACGGTCGTCATCATGGAGCTCATCAACAACATCGCGAAGAGCTACGGGGGCTACTCCGTCTTTTGCGGGGTGGGGGAGCGCTCCCGCGAGGGGAACGACCTCTACCACGAGATGTCGGACGCCGGCGTCATCGACCAGAAGAACATTGAAAACTCCAAGGTCGCGCTCTGCTACGGTCAGATGAACGAGCCCCCCGGCGCCCGCATGCGTGTGGGCCTCACCGGCCTCTCCATGGCGGAGTATTTCCGCGACGAGGCGGGCCTCGACGTCTTGCTCTTCGTGGACAACATCTTCCGCTTCTCGCAGGCCGGCTCGGAAGTCTCCGCCCTGCTCGGCCGCTCCCCTTCGGCAGTGGGCTACCAGCCGACCCTTGCGCAGGAGATGGGCATCCTGCAGGAGCGCATCACCTCGACGAAGAAGGGCTCGATCACCTCCTTCCAGGCGGTCTACGTGCCCGCCGACGACCTCACCGACCCGGCACCGGCGAACACCTTCGCCCACCTCGACTCGACCATCGTGCTCGAGCGCCGCATCGCCGAGCTGGGGATTTACCCCGCCGTCGATCCGCTGTCCTCGACCTCCACCGCCCTCGACCCGGCGGTCGTCGGAAAGGAGCACTTCGAGGTCGCCCGCGGGGTGCAAAACGTCCTGCAACGCTACAAGGACCTCCAGGACATCATCGCCATTCTCGGCATCGACGAACTCTCCCCGGAGGATAAACTGAGCGTCTTCCGCGCCCGCAAGATCCAGAACTTCCTCTCCCAGCCCTTCAACGTGGCGGAGGTGTTCACCGGCATCGCGGGCAAGATTGTGCCCGTGGAAGAGACGATCAAGGGCTTCAAGATGATCCTCGACGGCGAGGTCGACCAGATCGACGAGGGCGCCTTTCGCTATAAGGGCGGCATCGACGAAGTGCTCGAAGCCGCGAAGAAGGAAGACTGACGAAGGCCTCCTCGACCGACCGCGCCCTTCCGAGCCTTGGAGGCGCGCCCCTCCGCGGTTGAAATCCACCCCCACCCACCGAGATGCCACTCCAACTCGAAATCGTCACCCCCGAGCGCCTCGTCCTGCAGGAAACCGTGGAACACGTCGTGCTTCCCACCCAGGTCCACGGCGAGCTCGATATTCTGCCCGGGCACATTCCGCTCATGGCGATGAGTGAGCCGGGTGAACTGCGCTATTTCAAGGGCGAGACCTCCGAGTCGATCGCGGTCGACCGTGGCTTCATCGAGGTCATCAACGATTCGGTTCGCGTTCTCACCGAGGCCGCCATCGAGGTCGAAGCGATCGACCTCAATGCGCTCGACGAGGCCCGGGCCCGCGCCGAAAACGAACTGGCCGAGGCCCGCGCCTCGGGCGAAGACCCTGCCGTGCTCGAGGAACTCGAGACCAAGGCGCGCTTCGCCGTCGTCCAGCGCCTCGTTCGCGAAGCCAGACGCTAGCGAGGCATTCCGTTCATGCCTTGGGTGAAACAAGCGAGGATATCCGCGCGATTTTCGAAGTGATCTGTTCGGCCTTGCCGATTGCATCCTCCCGGTAGGGAGTTTAGTCTGTTGTTTGCGCAGCATTCCAGTTAACTTCGCTTGTAGAATGTCGATAAGCACATCTGTGTAGGTGAGTCCTGCCGACGGGCGCCCGGCAAATTCCGTGAACACGGCCTATCCCCCTAAGTGTCATGCAAAAGGTTTTTATCATTGAAGATGAGGTCCTCCTTCGAGACCTCCTCTGCGATCTGATCAACTCGCAGTCCGATCTCGAGATCATCGGCGTCAGCGGCGACGGCACCGAAGGGCTTCGCGAAACCCTCGAAAAGAAGCCGGATATCCTCGTGACCGATCTGCAGCTTCCCGGTCTCAACGGGGTGGAGATCGTGCAGCGGGTGAAACAGGATCTGCCGCAGACCAAAATCATGGTCATCAGTGGTCACTTCAACCTCCCGCGCCTCAAGCGCGTCCTCATGACGAAGGCCGAAGGGATCATGGAGAAGGGCGCTGGCCTCGCTGAAATGGAGCGCGCCCTGCGCACCGTCGCGGGCGGCCAGACCTACTACAGCCCGTCGATCATTCAGCGCATGCCGGAAATGCTCACCGTGCAGGATACCGATCTCTCGATCGATGCCCTCACCTCGCGCGAGCGCGAGATCCTCCAGCTCATTGGCGAGGGCAACACGACCAAGGAGATTGCCGCCCGCCTCGGGATCAGTGCCCGCACCGCCGATGTGCATCGCACCCACATCATGCAGAAGCTCGGCGTGCACAACGTCGCCGGTCTGACTCGCATGGCGATCGCCTTCGGCCTCGTCGAGACCCCTTCGGTCTAGATCTCATGTGACGGCGGTCCCCGCCGTCGAACGGGGAAAAGAGCCCGCGCGCTCGCATACGCCGCCAAGGTAACCGGCTGCTCAGCACACCGCGAGGCACTCGCGTCGACCGCGGAAGGTCGGGCGGTTGAGCCGCACGCGATGCGGGTAGCGCAAGACGTAAAAGGCGCGAAAGCGGACCGACTCGCGGGCGGCGAGCACACATTCGGCGATCTCCGCCTCGCTCGGACTGCGTCCCAGCGCCATCCCCAGGAAGTAGATTTCGTCCTCCAGCCACGGCTTCTGTTCGCCGACGTAGTGAGCCAAGTCAGTGGGTTGCCAATCATCGAATGAGGCCAGTTCTTCGGTGGAGAACTTTTCGAGGCGGGCGAGGACCTTGCGGTCGGCCTCATTCTGTTCATTCATTCGCATCACGGCATTTGATTCGGTGTTGGCTACATCGGCCGAACGTCCAGCGATTTAACGGGTTACGTAAATATTTACGCGGCTCTCACGAATCCCTTCGCAAGGCGTAAAGGATTTTTACTTGGTCTCGAGGTAGAGCACCTCAAGCCCCGCCTCGGCGCCGTAGAGGTCATCGTTGCCGGCGTTGTATTCGAACTTCAGCTGCACCTCGAGGTCGTGGAGATCGAGGACGCGCATCGATTCCGCTCGGTAGCGTCCGGGCTCGTCCACATCGGGCAACATCGCGAAGGCGAAGAGGAGGTGGATGGCGGGTTGCGTCACTTTCGGGTCCCCGCTCGGCGAAAGGTAAAAGGTGCGCTGGGTGGAGTTCTCCGTGCGCGGATGATAGGTCTTCACCTCGACGTAGAAGCGATCGCCTTCGCGGGTCATTTCGAGATCCGGATAGCCCGCCGCTCGTCGCCGCCCGCTGCGTGCGAGGGGACGGTCGACGGTGAACCCGGCCGCGCGCAGCGCCTCGAGGAGCATCTCCTCGACGGCATGGCCCACTTCGTTGGGGCGCCCGGCAGTCACGCCCTTTGCCCGGATCGTCTCGAGTGCGTGGTGCGCCGCGGCCGCGAGTGCCGGCCTCTGCTCGCCCCGATACGGTTGCACAACCGCTTCCGCGCCGAACAGCGCCGGGATGACCTCATGCAGCGGGCCGTCGCCCGGCGAGGCAGGGAGCACGGCCGGACCGAGAAAGAGAGCAAAGACAGAAACCAAACGATGCACGCCGGAGACTGTGGGACCTCCGACGCTCGAGGCAAGGTGTTGCACGGGGCCGCCCGACCGCCAGTCTCTCCACCAGGCGGCGGAGGGATGCCGCGCCCCGCCCAGTGCGGTTGGGTGGGAATGCCCGTCCGGTCGGGGAGGAGAGGAAGAGGGCCTTGAGCGAGTGGAGCAGCAGAGGTTGCGCGCGGGCGGTTGGGCGTCTTTGTCTCTGCCATGCCGGAACTCGCCGAAGTCGCATTTTTTGCCAAGCAGTGGGGACGCGCGGTGGGAGAGCGCGTGGAACGGGTGCATCTGCACGCGGGCGCGCGGGATCTGCGCGAGGTGGACCCCGCGGCACTGGTGGCGGACCTCACGGGGGCGCGGCTGCTCGCGGCCGAGGCGCGCGCGAAACAGGCGCTCTTTCGCTTCGAGAGCGGCTCGCTCGGGGTGCATCTCGGGATGGCGGGGCGGCTCTCGGTCGCGCCCGCCGAGATGGTGCCGGACAAGCACGACCATCTGGTGCTTTTCACGGAGCGGACAGCGCTGGTCTTCAGCGACTACCGGATGTTTGGCAAGGTCCTCTGGCACGCCGGCGCGGAGCTCCCGGAGTGGTGGACCGCGCTGCCGCCGGAGGTTCTCAGCGAAGCTTTCACACGGGAGGCGGTGGGCGCCTTCCTGCAGCGGCGCGGCCGGGCACCAATCAAGGCGGTCCTGCTCATGCAGGCGCGCTTCCCGGGCATCGGCAACTGGATGGCGGACGAAATCCTCTGGCGCGCGCGGATCCGGCCCGACTGCCCCGCGGGGCGCATCGCGGGGCGCAAGTTGAGTGAACTCTTCGATGCGATTCGCGAGGTGGCGTCGGACGCGATGCGGGAGATTGCGGAGGACGGGCGTTCGATCCTCTCCCACGAGCTGAGCAAGGAGTTGCCCGAGACCTGGCTCTTCAATCACCGCTGGCGCGACGGCGGGCACTGCCCGCGAACGGGCAAAGCCCTGGTGCGTGAAGCGATTGGCGGCCGCACGACCTGCTGGTCGCCCGCCTGGCAACGCTGGCCGCGGGACGGTTGAACCGTCGACGGAAGCGGACGCTGGGTGGCGACACGATTTTTCCCTCCACTGAGGAACTCGGATGAACCCTGATGCGTGGCCTCCGAAGCCGCCTCGGGTTGTGCGGGGATCGAGCCCAGCTTCTGAGGTCTTCGCCGGTCGCACTGCTCGTCTTGGCAAGGTTGAAGGAGAGTCCTCGTTTGCCGGCAACATCCGATGCGGCGCCCGGCGCGTCCGGAGGCCACGCCCTACCAATCGCAAAATCCCCGAAAAAGGGTAGGGCGGGGCGTCCCGACCCGCCGGGACGAGAAATTGGCTGAAGATTTTTGGATCGAGGGTGGATGGGAATCCTGCACAGTCCTGTATTGATCCCCGCTTTCGATTGTCATGAAAAGACCTTCCTCTTGGCTCGTCCTCCTCGCCTTCTGTGCCCTCGCGTTCTCCGCCACGGCGGGGGTCTGCTGCCTGCCGCCGGCGCAGGAGAGCGAACCGCCGCCTCCGTCCTGTGCATGCGGGGCCTGTGGTGAAGAGGCGTGCGCCTGCGGCGAGGACTGCCCCGATTGCCCCAAGCCGGCTGAAGAGGGCGGCGGCTGTGGGACCGAAGGAGAGGGCGGCTGCTGCCGCGAGGACTGAGAAGAGCTCTGCCTTACCGGTAGAGCCACCACTGGCGGCTGGCCTGCTGCCATGCGCGCGCCTCGCGCGCCCAGCGCTCGACAAAGGGGGAAACCTCGACGTTTTCCCCTCGACTGGAGAGCGCGTCCCACCAGGCGGTGCTGCCGACATGCTTGTTGAAGAGCCCCTGCAGGCTCTCGCGCGCGGCGGCAAAGGGGTTGCTCCCGCTCCACTCGCAGGCGAGCTGCATCATGTGAAAGCTCAGCTCAGTCGGGCGGAGGGCCTCCCAGTCGGTCACCACGACATAGACCCCGCGTCGCGGTTCGCCCCGTTCGGTGAAGGCAAAAATGCGGAAGCGCAGGCCGGGAATCGCCCGCGCATTCAGGGCACGGGCAATCTCTTCGGGTGATTTGCCGGGGTAGCGAAGAAAGCGGAAGGGAAAGGCGGTGCCATAGCCGTGGGTGAAGCCCCCGAGCTGCGTGCCGAGGCCGGTCAAGGGGTAGCCTATGACGGCGGAGAGGTCGGGGATGGCGGGGGAGGTCGGGATCCAGCGCAGGCCGGTATCGGTCCAGAGCATGGAGCGCTCCCAGCCGCGCATCGGCACGACGTGGAGCCGGCCGGCCTCGCGCGTCGCGTTGTCGACTTTGAGCACGCCGGGCTGATTTTTGGCGAGGCGGGCGAGTTCCCCGATCGTCAACCCATGCACATAGGGCACGGGAAAGGCCCCCACGTAGCTTTCCCACTCCGGGTCGAGGGGCGGGCCGTCGACCTTGCGCCCGCCGAGGGGATTGGGGCGGTCGAGCACGACGACGGTCTTGCCCGCCTCGAAGCACGACTCCATCGCGTAGCGCATGCAGCTCACATAGGTGTAACTGCGCGTGCCGATATCCTGCAGGTCGACGACGAGCACATCGATGAGGCTGAGCATCGCCGGGGTGGGGTGGCGGTAACGGCCGTAGAGGGAAAAGACCGGCAGACCGGTGCGCGGATCGATGCGGTCGTCGATCGGGACATCGGCCTTTTCGTTGCCGTAGATGCCGTGTTCGGGGCCGAAAAGCGCGACGAGGTTCACCTCCGGGGCGCGGCGCAGGACTTCGATCGTGCTGAGTCCCTGGCGGTTGACCCCCGCAGGGTGGGTGAGCAGGCCGACGCGCTGCCCGCGCAGGAGGTCGAAGTCGCGCTCTTCGAGGACGTCGATCCCGAGGAGGAGGCGTTCCGCCGCCGCCCCAACCAGCGGCAGGCAGAGGCACAGAAGGAAGACCGCGCAGGCGCGACGAGGGCGAAATCGAAGGGGAGGGAAGTGCACGGCGGAATCAGGAAGCGGAGGAGCCATTACGATGAGGGATGTGGCCACCGGGCTCAGCCCCGGGAGCCGCTTCCTCGGCCGCGCGCGCCGCTTCCCGCCGCCGCTGCAGCTCGTGCAGGCGTTGGTAGGTCTGGCCCACCTCGTAGGCGCCCACACGGTAAATCGTCGCCGCGATGGTGGCCGAAAAGAGGCCCATCATCCAGCCGCCGAGGGTGGTCGAGGCAAACGTTTGCCAAATGAAGCCAAAGGAGTGGCGCAGTTCGAAGGACATGAGGCTGTTGAGCAGCAACTTGAACTGCGCCATGTTCAAATTGGGCACCTCGAGGCCGACGAGCTGGAGCGTGATGCGTCCAATATGGAAGGCCGAAAAGTAGATCGGGAAAACGGTGAGCGGATTGGTGATGAACTGGATGCCGCAGAGGATCGGCAGGTTCGCCCGCAGCCAGAAGGCGAGGAGCACGGAGAGGGGCAACTGCACGCCATAGAGCGGGGTGAGGGCCAGAAGGAGCCCGGCATAGATCGCCGGAACCGCATTGCGCGTGCGAAAGGACCAGAGTTCGGCCCGTTGGCGGGCGGGCACGCCAAACCATTTCAGCACTGGATAGCGGTGCATGTTGGCCCTTCGGGGCATCCAGCGCAGCATCCGCTTGACGCGGACCACTCGGCTGCGACGCAGGGCTTGCAGGGCTTCCTCTTCCTCCATCATGGCAAACGAGTCGTCAATCTGCCCGGGGCGAGGGGGGAAGCAAGGGCGATCGTCCGATGGGGCCGGATCGCAGGTGGACTGGCGGAGGATGGAGTGGATTCAGGAGAGATCGACCGCCACACGTCGCACTGCAGCCGAGAGTCGCGCTCCCGTCTCGGAGAGGGCCGCCGCGAGCGGCAGGTCCTCTGGCGAAAGGGCCTCGGCGTGGGCCTGCGGGGGGAGGCCGGCCCGTCCCTGGGGTGTGATCGCACCCGCCAGGAGATGGGCCGCCTGGCCCCCTTCGAGGGCGCGCGCGAGGACCGAGGCAGGACCCTTGCCCTGAAGGGAGGTGGCGTCGAAACGTCCCTCGCCGGTGAAGACGAGGTCGGCCGCAGCGATCTTCGCGGGAAGCTGGAGCCAGGCTTCGACGAGGGCAAAGCCCGGCACATAGCGGGCATCCGCGAGACTGTTGCGAAGCCCGAAGCCGATCCCGCCGGCGGCTCCCGAGCCAGGCTCGGCGAGGCGTTCTGCATGTTCCGCGAGGGGATGCGAAAAAAGCCCGAGGAGCCGCGCCGCCTGTTTGCGCATGCCTCGCTCGAGGCGATCAAAGTCGCTGGGCTGGAGGCCTTTCTGTGGTCCATAGGCGGCCGTGGCGCCCTGCGGCCCGAGCAGCGGGTTGTCCACATCGCAGGCGATGCGGAGGGGCGGCAGGCGGGTGGCGGCGTTGACCAGTCCGCCGAGGGACGTGATCTGTGACCACTTGCCTGGGGTGATCTGCGGGACCGGCTGGAGATCGGCCTGGTAGGCCTGGAGGCCGAGCGCCTCGAGGGCGCCGAGGCCGAGGTCGTTGGTCGCACTGCCGCCGATGCCGAGGAGGATGGCGGTAGCGCCCGCGGCCGCGGCGTGTCCGATGAGTTGCCCGGTGCCATAGGTGGAGGTTTCCCAGGGGTCTCGTTCGTCCGCCGAGAGGAGCTGCAGGCCACTCGCTTGCGCCATCTCGACGATGGCAAGACGCCCCTTCGCGGGGAGGTCGAGCAGTTCGCGGGCGGCGGCCGGGAGCGCCTCCAAAGCGATCCAGCCGAGCTGCGCGGTGACGGGCCGGAAACGGGGGTCGCTCACTTCCACGCTCTCGAGCGTGCCGCCGGCGGCGGAGGTGAGGATCTCGGCAAAGCCTTCACCCCCGTCAGTCAGCGGGGCCTCCGTCACCTTGGCGCCGGGAGCGGCGTCCTGGAAGGCTTCGGCGGCGAGGCGACAGGCCTCGCGCGCAGTCAGGGCGTCCTTGAATTTGTCAAAAGCAACGAGGGCGTGCATCGCAGGAGGAAATGGAGGCGGCTGTCGCTGGTCAAGCGGAGGGCTGGTCTGGCGGTTGGCGGAGGCGGTGAACGGCGCACGAAGCGGGCCGTCCGGGGGCGATGCGGTCTTCCCGGAGCAGGGGCTTGCGCCGGTCCGGCGCGCTTGGTCTGCTCGGCATTTTCTGTTCCCTCCGAAGCTGATGGCCAGCAACCTCACCGAAGTGCGCAAGACGCTGTGGCTCGCCCTCCCGATGGTCATCGGGCAGGTCGCTTCCCAGCTCATGCACGTCACCGACCTGGCGATGGTCGGGCGGGTCGGCGTGGTCGAACTGGCGGGCGCGGCCTTTGGCAACAACGTCTTCAACATCGTCTGGCTCATCGGGATCGGCCCGGTCACGGCGATGAGCATCCTCGTCGGCGAGGCCCATGGGGGCGGGCGCGAACACTGTGCGCGCACCGTCCTGCGCCACGGCCTCCTCGTCGTCGGCGCCTTTGCCCTCTTCCTGGGCGGTGGCCTCGCGTGGGTCGTTCTGGGAAGCGATATCTGGCATCTCGGCCAGCCCGAAGAGGTCATCGCGGCGGCGCGGACTTACCTGCTCTTCCTCGCCAGCTCCACCCTGCCCCTCCTCCTCTTCATCGTTTTCAAGGCCTACAGTGAGGCCCGCGGCTGGCCCTGGCTGCCCTTCTGGTTCAACGCCGGGTCGATCCTCCTCAATATCTTCCTCAACTGGGTTTTCATCTACGGCAACCTCGGGGCACCGCGTCTCGAGTTGGCCGGGGCGGGTCTCGCGACAGTCCTCTCGCGGGTCGTCGCACTGGTCGCGCTTGCACTCTTCATGCGGGCCTCGGCCCGCACGCAGGTGCGCTGGCCACTTGCCGAGTGGGGGCAGTTCGATCCCCGTTTGGGGCTCGACGTGGTCAAGCTCGGCATCCCCATCGGCCTGCAGATCCTCTTCGAGGTGGGGGCGTTCAACTGCGCCGTCTTCATGATCGGCTGGCTGCCCGACGGCACCGTCTCGATCGCGGCCCATTCCATCGCGATCAACCTCACGGCGCTCGCCTTCATGGTGCCGCTCGGGGTGATGTTTGCCGCCAGTATCCGCGTCGGCCAGGCGCGCGGGGCGGGGAACCAGGCACAGGCGCGGCAGATCGGCTGGAGCACGATCGGTGTGGCCGTCGGCTTCATGGCCTGTGTCGCGCTCACGTTTGTCCTCGGGCGCGAGTGGCTGCCGTATCTTTTCCTCAGCGAGGACGTGGGCGATCGCGCGGGCGACGTCGTGGCGCTCGCCTCCAGCCTGCTTCTCCTCGCCGCCGCTTTCGCCATCTTCGACGGGGCCCAGGTCACGGCGATTGGCGTGCTGCGGGGCTTTCGCGACGTGCGCTGGCCCACGCTCATGACCTTTGTCGCTTACTGGGTCATCTGCCTCCCCCTCGGCTTCTGGCTCGCCTTTCACTTCGACGGGCGGGAGCAGTTCCCCGGCGTGCTCGCGACCGTCGCCAAGTGGCTACCGGAGGGGCCCGGGCTCGGCCCGCACGGAGTCTGGATCGGCCTCTGCGTCGGCATCATCGCGATCTGCTTCGCCGTCCTCGTGCGCTTCCATATCATCGGCAACCGGGCGGTAAAGGGCGACGCCTGAGCCCCCGCGGTCCGTTCGGGACGGCGTGCCGCGACGAGCCCTTCAGCGCTTGACGCGGATGATCGAGGCCTCGGTCACCGTGCCGTCAGGGGCGTCGGGCGCCTGGTTGAGGAGCTTGCCGGCGGTGTCGTAAAACTCGATCGCGACCTGGCGCTCCGCGAGTGTGTCCCCGGTGAAACGCAGGAGCATGAAGTTGCGCTGACCGACGCGGTCCATCTCGCCGGGGAAGATGTCGCGGCGATAGGGATTGCGCTCGGGCGAAGAGCCCGCCCACGAGCCCGCCGTAAGGGGCGAGGTCGTGACGTCGTAATAGGTGAAGACCTCGGGTGCGGTGCCCTCCGTCCCTTCGACCGTGAAGCTTCGCTCGCTCACCTCGCCGAAATGCACGTCGCCGCTCACGAAGATGACGTTGTGCAGGCCTTCCGTCGTGAGGCGCTCAAAGAGGTAACGCCACTCCTCCTCGTAGTTTGGCAGGCTGTCGCTGCTGTGGGGGGAAAGGACCTGATTGCCCACCGCGACGAGGTGGAAGCTGAGGGGGTAGGATTGACGGTCCCCCTTCTGGCCATCGGCCCATTTCATCAGATTGACCAACCAGTCAACTTGCTCCCGGCCCATCATCTGCGGAGTGAGGTGCGGCTCGCCCACGATATCGGCCTCGGTGCGGTAGGTGCGGTTGTCGAGGAGGTAGACATTCACATCGCCCCAGTTGAAGAAGGTGAAGATGCCGGGCAGCTCGGGCAGGCCGTAGGTCGGATTGGCGGTGAAGAGCTTGAAGGCGTCGGTCGCCTGCCCCTTGTTCCAGAAGGCCGCGCCGATGGCGTTGGGCCCGTATTCATGGTCGTCCCAGGTGTGGTATTGTGGGATGTTGGCGAGCATCGCGCGCATCTCGGGG
>JBKHAU010000393.1:0-3181 GCA_046542725.1 Opitutales bacterium | reverse complement strand
CAACTCCCGCAGTTCCCAACCGAACTCTAAGGCATGGAGAACAGGACGTGGACCAACAGTCGGATGGCGCTGTGCGCAGGCGCCCTCGCGGCGGGGTTCTTCTTCATGGCCTATTTTGCGGTTTCGCTTTCGACCTACCTCGCCGGGTATGAGGCGACCACGGTGGAAGAGTTCGTCTCCCTCGAGATGCGCAATGGGGTCGTCTTTTCTCTGCTCTGCAGCCTCGGTCTCTTTGGCGCGACTTATGGCGCCCTGCACTGGGGTCGTCGGCAAGGGGATCGTCTCGCCGCGCTCGATGAGCAGTTGAGCGACGCGGGCCATCGCCTCGCCGCGGTCTCCATGGTGCATACCGTCATCCATGATACGAACAACCTGCTCGGGGTCGTCCGCTCGGGCCTCGCGATGCTCAAGGAGCCGGAACTTGCCGCCAGCCGCGATGCCCTATGCGACCGCATGAAGACCGCCGTTGACCGCATCGAGGAGCTTCACCGCCAACTACTTCAGCGCGAGCGCGACTTGCATGCCGGCCAGAGTGCGAAGAGCGAGTTTGCCGTTGTCGAGGTCTTCGATGAGCTGCGCTCCTACGCCCGCCTTCATCCCCGCCTGAAGCAGTGCCGGCTCGAATTCGAGGCCTGCGACGCGTCCCTGCGCCTCGTGGCCAATCGCACGGAGTTGTCCCAGGCACTCCTCAATCTCGTTCTCAACGCAGCCGACGCCACCGATAACCGCGGCCGCATCCTCGCCGCCGCCATCCTGCAGGGGCACCGCCTCCAGATCCGCGTCGACGACAATGGCCCCGGTGTCGCCCCGGAGGATCGAGAACGCATCTTTGGCGCCTTCGTCACGGGCAAGAAGCACGGCATGGGCCTCGGCCTCATGTCGGTCCGCGGCTTCTGTGAACGCCACGACGGCGTCGTCTCGATCGACGCCTCGAAATGGGGCGGCGCCCGTTTCGTCCTCGATCTGCCCGCCGCCGGCCCGCGCGGCGGCACCACCGGCTCCCCCTTCGCCGACCGCGGGGAAGACCTCCCGGCGGGATCCGCGCACGGCTCCCGTGAAGTCGCTCCGCCCCGCGTCGTCTCGGCGCTTTGAGGGTAACGGTGGCGGGCTCCACTCCGCGTTGTGCCCCAGGCCCAGGCGTCAGGCTTCACGCTGGGGTGAGAGGGACCCGCGCAAGGTCGTCCGCATCCTTCTGCTCGATCGCAGTCTGAATCGCACGGTAGGTGAGGACGCCGTGAGCGACGAAGGCCACCGCCGCGATCAGCGGCGGGAGGAATGCCAGGCCTTCCGCCCGCGCGCTGCACTCGGCCGCAAAAAAGATGAAAAACAGCACCACGACGAGGTCCGGAGTGTAGCCCAGCAGGCGGAAGCCCCTTCGCTTGTCCCGGCCCCGCCGCCCACTGAAGTAGGCGATGGAAGGGTGGAAGGTGTCCAGCCGCAGGGCATATTCAATCTTCATCAACTCGCGCGAGATGCGCAGCGCCTTGAGGAAGAGGTTGAGCAGGAGGTGGATGAAGCAGAAAAACAGGCCCCCGAGGAGGATGGTGAGCCAGAGCGGATCGCGAGGCGGGCCCTCGCGACCGACGACTTCCTTCACGACATACCCCACGACCGCGAAGAGCAGGGCAAGGAGGGCATGGCGGGTGTTCTCGAGGTGATTGAGCCGGTTGCACCAAGTGCCGTAGAGAGCGGACAGTTTGTCTGCGTCTTTCATCGTCGGGGAGCGGTGGAGAGAGGAGAGGAGCGGACGAGCGGGCGCCAGGACTGCGCCGTCCGCAGATTTGCCGTTGCGCCCGGTGCGTCAAGGCGCGACGCGAGGGTCCGCACGACCGCCGGATACCTTCCCGCGCGAGACGGCGGTCTCAGTTGGCGGGCAGGGCGTCGAGCCGGGAAGCGGCCGCGGCGTCTCGATGACTCCTGCGGCCGGTGGTGCGCAAAGTGCCTTCCGGGCACAAGAAAGGCGACGGGGCGCGAGGCCCGGTCGCCGTAAAAAGGATGATCTGAAAGGTGCGCTGCTTAGCTGCGCGGATAGATTCGCTCGCCGTCGCGGGTCTGTTCCCGAAAGGCGCGCGGGCTGTCGATCTTCTCGTAGGAGGCGGGCATGGCGACGTCCGAGAGGTCACCGTAGACGTAGATCTGCTTTTCGACGTCCGCGGGGGCGTCCATCACGGCCATGTCTTCCTGCATCGGGCGGATGCCGCTCGCCGTCGACTGATCGTCGCCGGCTTCGACCCGGGCGAGGATGTGGAGGGTGCCGTCGAGGAGGTGGATCTCCTCGATTTTCGCCTCATAGCCGTCGTTCGGGGTGCGCACCGCGATATTGACGACCTGGCGCTCGGTCTCTTCTTCGCCGGGCCAGTCGATGTTCACGTAGGGCACCGTGACCTCTTCCTCCTCGTAGGTGATGTTCACTTCGGGGACCGTCACGGTGGTGGTGGCGAGGCCGGCATCGACGTCGGCCCAGTCGATGTCATACTCGGGCCAGTTGCCGGCCTCCGCATCGACGTCGACCTCGGGCATTTCGCCCTCCTGGGTCTGGACGACCCTGTATTCGGGCATTTGACCGGATTCGGCGTCGACATCGACGGTCGGCATTTCGCCCTCTTCGGTTTGCTCGACGCTGCAACCGTAGAAGGGAAGGAAACTGCCGGCGGCAAGCGCGAGCAGGGCGGAAGGATGAAGGGACGTTTTCATGGAATCCGGTCCTTCCATCTTCCGTGCCAGCCGGAAAAGGCTGGTTTGAAGCCCTCTAAGCGGGGGACGAAGCCGAAAAACGTCCGGTGCTGGCCGCGGAGTTCATGCGAAATGCAAAAATTCCGATCGCGTTCAGACTGCCTGAATCCCGCTGCGAGCGCGAGGGAACGCGCCTATGAACAACCCAGGCTCGTCCCGCAATTGAGGCAACAAGCGCAGGTCCCGGTGACCTTGACCTTGTTGGAGCCGCATTCGGGGCAGGTGAGGTTGCCTTCGGAGGTGGAGAGGAGTTCGAGCTGCTCGGAGGAGAGTTCTTTGGTCGTGTCGACGTCCTCGCGGGCGATCGCGACCGAGCCGGGGGAGCGGTCCTCGAGGGATTCGGATTCCATCTGGGCGGCGGGCGACATGCGCTCGCGGTAGCCGGCGATGTATTCCATCCCGAGCCAGCGGCCGAGGTAATCCATCACGCCCTTCGCCATCGGGATGT
>JBKHAU010000002.1:0-17338 GCA_046542725.1 Opitutales bacterium | reverse complement strand
CCGGATTCACTCTCATCGAGATGGTCCTCACGGTGGCCCTTCTCGGCCTCCTCCTGCCGCTCCTACTGGGGTTTGTCTTCAACCTCAGTCAAATCTGGCTGACGGGCACACAGGACAAGTTCTTTCCCCAGCATGTCGACGGGGTTGCGCTCTTCCTCGAGCAGGCGATGGAGCGCTCGGAAGCGGTCGTGGGCGACGGGGCAGCGGGGGAAGCGACCCTGCCCGTGGAGTGGGCCCGGCCGCCGGGCGTGAACGAACTCACCGATCCCATGCTGATGTTTCGCCAACGGGAAGCGCCCGCCCTCTTCGTGCGCGAGGGCGTGGTCCTGCCCAATATCTACGCCTACCTCCGCTTCGACCGCGACGAGGGCCTCTCCATCGTCTGGTATTCGGCCCACGACGAGGAGGTGGAGGACGAGCGCGACCTCTTCGAGACGCCCGTTTCCCCCTTCGTGACGGGCGTGGAGTATTGCTACTACGAACGCGAGGATGACGAGTGGACGATCGTCGATTCGCCCGAGGAGACAAACGACGACGCCTTCCTCCTGCCCCAGTTCCTCAAGCTCACTTTCACCTACGAAGACGAAGTCATCGTGCGGAACCTCTACCTCCCCCAACGCAGTCCCGATGTCCCCGTTTTTTAACGACAGGCGGCGGCAGCGGGGCAGCGTCCTCGCCCTCGTGCTCGTGCTCATCGTGCTCCTCGGCTTTATCATGGTGGCCTTTCTCGAGGACGCGAAGGAACGCATTCTCTACGACGCGCTCTTCCACCATCAGGAGGACCTCCGCGCCGAGGCTTATTCCGCCCTCGAGACCACGCTCGCCGTCCTCAATGTCTACCAGGAAGTCGATGGCGAGCTCTGGGGTCCGCTGCAGGGCTGGGGCGAGCCACTCGAACGGGCCGACTACGAGCCCCCCCCGAACACCACCGTGACGGTGAACTTCCGCGACGAGAGTGGACGCTTCAGCCTCGCCGAAGCCGACTTCGCCCTCCTCCGCCTTGTCTTCGATGAAATGGGCTTTGACCGTGCCGATGCCGAAGAACTCGCCGACAGCCTCATCGACTGGATGGACGAGGACGACCTCAGCCGCCTCAACGGCTTCGACGGCGAAGACTACGCGGACCTCGATCCGCCCTATCGCCCGGCCAACGCTCCTCTCCGCAGTTGGGACGAACTCGCCCTCATCCCCGCCTTTCAGGAACATTTCTGGGATGAGAACGGCGTCCCTCTGCCCGCCCTCGCGCAATTCCAGAGCGCCTTTTCCCTCTACCATGAGGGCGCGGTGAACCTCAATGCGGCGCCGCCGCTCGTCGTGCGCGTCCTCGATGAGATGGGGATGGTCGATGCGCGCAACCTGCGCGACTATCTCGCGGGCTCGGATCGCGAGGCGGGAACGGCTGACGACCGTGTCCTGCGCACCAACGACGTCGGCGGAGTCTTCACCGGGGCCGAAGAAGCAGGGGCTCTCGCCTCCACCTCCGTGGGCCTGCTCGAGGTCGCGGTGGAAGTGCGTCGCGGCGAGGCCTATTTTCTCCTTCGCACGCTCGTCAGCTGGCGCGGCACCCAAGCGGGGCGCGGGACCACTACCCGCTCGGCGGCGGACGAGCGCGCGAACGGGCAAGGCACCGCCGCCGCCCGCACCGAGAAGGAAGACGACCCCGACCGCCGCGCCCGCGGCTCGGCCCAGACCGCCACCAGCAGCGCGGCCGACCTCGCCTACCCTTTCGAGATCCTCTGGCTGGCCGAGAACCGCAAGATATGATTGCCATGCGAACCGCCCCACAGCTTCACTCCGAGCCGTTTTTGCCATGACCCAGGCCCCTTCCAAATGGCTCCAGCGCCTGCGCGAGCGACTCCCCGAACAGCCCCTCGTGCTGGTCCCGGCGCATTGCTTCTTCACCCATTCCTTCGAGGTCGCAACCGGTCTCTCGGAAGATGAGCGGGAAAACTACCTCGCCCTCGCCCTCGAGGGCGGCTCGCCCTTCCCCGTCGAGCAACTGGCGTGGGGCTACCTGCACGAACCCGGCGAAACACGCGCCCTCGTCTACGCCACCCTGCGCAGCCGAGTGGGGTCGATCGGCGAGTTTGATCTCTCCGCCTGCTACCACCTCTTCCCTGGTTTCATCAGCCGTTTATGCGTTTCGCCCCCGGCCCAGCCGACGGTGCGTTTTCTCGCCCAGGGCGGGGCGGTCTCGGCGCTCTTCCTGCAGCCCGGCTCGCGCATCCCGGAAAGGATTGTTTCCCGCCGCGTCGAGGCCGAAGTCCTGACCGACGAGGCCCTCCTCGCCAGTCGCGACGCCCTCGCAAAGAGCCTTCATGCCGATGACTTCATTGAAGAGAATGGCCTCTGGGTGGGCGCTGGCCACCATCTCGACAAGGCGGGGCGACCGGTCTTTGCCCATCGCCACCTCGGCCCCACGACGGAAGAGGAGACGCTTCCCCTCGACCTGCCGGTCGCCCAACTCTGGGCCGCCGACCTGCGCGATGAAGCCTTTGCCCGCAAGGAGCGCAAGGAGCGGCGCCTCGCCCGGCGGCTCTGGTGGGGTGCCAAGGGCCTTGCCGCCCTCCTCGTCCTGCTCCTCATTCTCCAGGGCGGGCTCTGGGGCCTGCGCAAGGGCACGAGCGTGACCCAGGAGCGTGTCCTCGCGCGCAACACCATCGTCGAGCAGGTCGACCAAAAGGAGGACTTCATCGAGCGCCTCGCCCTCGACTCGGCGCAGAGCGTCGACCCGGTCCTCATGCTCTCCCTCATCAACGACGTGCGTCCCGACACGATCTATTTCAACGAGGCGAGAGCCGACCAGATCGATCATCTGACCTTTTCCGGTGAATCGCGCACCGGGGTGAACGCGGTGAACAACTACGCCGAGGTCCTCCGTGACCTCCCCGCCGTCGCCGCCGTCTCGCAAAACTCCGAGATTCGCGACGGGCGCACGCTGTTTGAGATGGCCGTGACCTTCGACCGCGCCGACCTCGCCAGCGCCAGCGTCGCGCGCTACGAAGACGTCGCCGGCTCCGGGGAGGAGACGCCATGAGCCGGCTCCTGCGTCAACTGTTCTTCGGACTGCGCAATCGCGAGCGGCTCCTTCTTTTTACGCTCTTTGCCGCTCTTCTCCTCCTCTGGGCCACGGTTCTCCTTCGCGAGCTCCGCACCGGCTGGACCGAATACCGCGATTGGCGCACGATCTTCGCCGAGCAGAGCGAGACGATCGAGCGCGCCCCCGCGGTCGACGCCGAACTCGCCGCTGCCCTCTCCACCCTTGACTCCGGTCGCACCTACTCCGCCTCGCAGCTCGTCGGCAAACTCGACAGCGTGGCACGCGACATCGGCCTCTCGGTCGACCTCGACGCCTCCGTCACGGAAGGCGCGGGCATCTACACCGCGCACAACGTGCGCCTGCGCATCAACGACGGAAACCTTGCCGACATCATGCGGTTTAATGAGGCGGTGCAGACCGAGGCCCCTTATATCGCCATCACCCAGTTTCGCCTCGCCGCCAACCGCCGCGACCCTCGACTGATCGACGCCACCTTCGACATCGCTTCGTTCGAACTTCAGGAAAACCTCTCCCAGTGACGCATCTCTCCGCCCGCATCCTTTCCATGTGCCCGTTCTATCGCGTCGGTCGCTTTTTCGTCGGCCTCCTCGTGCTCGCCGGTGGCCTCTCCGCCCAGGCGCCTCGCGAGGAGCCTCCCTCTGGCCCGCCGAGCTTTTTGCCGCCGCCCCCGCCGCCATCCTTTCAGCCGCGGCGCACCGCGCCTTCCGCCGAGAACACGCCTGACCGCCCCCCGGCCAATCCCGAGTATTCGCCGACCGATGGGAACGAGCGACAGTCGGCCCTCGGCATCGTCGACCCCGACGATCCGTCGATGGATGACACCGTGACGATCGGTGCGATCGTCGACAACGGGACCAACGAAGTCCTCCAGCAACTCCAGCTCCTCGCCGGCAAGCCCATCCTCCGCCAGCAAAACCTGCCCGCGGTGAAAATCTCCTTCGACCAGGGGGATAAGCCGATGACGCGCGCCCAGGTCATCCGCGCCCTGCAGAGCCTGCTTGCCCTCAACGGCATCGGCCTCACGCGCGTGGGCGACGACTTCATCAAGGCCGTCCCCGCCGCCGCCATCAACACCCAGGTCCCCATCCTCTGGGAAGGCACCACCCTCGGCGCCCAGGCCACCCAGATGATCTACGAGAAGGTCTTCCGCCTCGACTTTCTCAGCCCCTCCGAGGCCGCCCCCCTCATCCAGCCGATCATGTCACAGGGCGCCCCCCTCGCCCTCGAGAAAAGTGGCATCCTTCTCGTCGCCGATTCGCTCGTGAACCTGCAGCGCATCGAGCGCCTCCTCGCTACGATTGATCGGCCTTCCGAACGGGAGACCGCCGTGCTCTTTTTTGAACTGGAAAATGTCGAGGCCCAGCAGGTCCTGCGACGCCTCCAGCAAATCCAGACCGGCCCCCTTCGCCACCGCCTCGAGGGCAACACGAGCTTCGACGCCGACGAGCGGACCAACCAGCTCATTGTCTTCACCCACCCGGCCAACGAGGCCCTCGTCAACGAACTCATCGGCAAGATGGACATCGACGTGGCCCCCCTCACCACGACCAAAGTCTACAGCATCCGCTACGCCGAGGCGACCGAGGTCGTCACCATCATCGAACAGGTGATTTCCGGTCAGAAGGACGTTCGCGATGACCAAGCCGGCCCGCAGACCCCCGCTGCCGCCGCCCGGCGCGCCTCCCAGGACCAGGCCAACACCGCCGCCGCCGCCCTCCGCGCCGACGCCGCCAACCTCCAGTTCAGCGACTTCCTCACGCTCGTCGCCGACGAGCGCGCGAACAACATCGTCGCCAGCGGCACAACCGGCGACCTCCGCGCCCTCGACAACCTCGTGGAGCAGATCGATGTCCTCCTCGCCCAGGTCCAGATCGAGGCCGTCATCGTCGAGGTGAGCCTCGATGATCGAGATGCGAGTGGACTGTCTGCCCTCGGCGTCACGATGACCCGCGGCGAGGTGGGCTCGGGCTCCGAGCCCTCCACCGACCAGGATATCTTCACCCTCGCCCCGCTCACGATCGGCGGGCTCGGCATCGGTGGTGAAGACTCGCCTCTCACTTGGGACGATCTCGGAAACTTTACCCTCCCCCTCCTGATCCAGGCGGTCGACCGCGAGAATCGTTCCAAGATCCTCTCCGCCCCGACCATCGTCACGACGCACAATCGCGAAGCCTCCATTTCCATCGGCGAACGACGACCGATCATCACCGGCACGATCACCAGCGGAATCAATGCCTCGACGAGTTCGCAGGTGCAGTATCAGAACATCGGCATCGAGCTCTCCGTCACCCCCCTAATCGGGAGTAACAACGTCATCCAGCTCGAAGTGGAACAAGCCGTCGAGGACGTCGGCGGCTTCCTCACGATCAACGATGCCCAGCAACCCATCATCACCTCTCGCCAGGCCTCCTCCTTTGTCAGCGTGGGCGATGGCCAACTCGTCGTCCTCGGCGGGCTGCAACGGGTCAATGCTTCGAACGACGCGAACAAGTTTCCCATTCTCGGGCACATGCCCCTGCTCAAGCGATTCTTCACCAGCACGACCACGACCAATGACCGCACCGAGGTGATCCTTTTTCTGCGCCCACGCATCATCCGCACCGCCGACGAGGCCAATGCCCTCACCCTCGAGCGCATCCAACGCTCCGAGAGCCGACTCGCGATCGAGAACTACCTGCGCACCGGCACGACCCGGGCCTTTGACGAACTCGAAGAAGATCCCGAACTCGATCCCGTCGACGACGACGAGTAGGCTCTCCTCTGTCCCTTTGATCCTCTCCGCTTCCAGTCGAAGAATTCTCCGCCTGCGCCGCCTTGCCCGCTGGGGCCTGCTCGCGCCCGTCCTCGTCTTTGGCAGCCTCGAGGACCGCTCGCCTTTTCTCCCCCCCGGCTACGGCACGCCTCAGGCGCCGCCCCCGAGCGCAGTGCCGGCGGCCACCATGGCAGTGGGTAATCTCCGCTTCAAGGGGGTCTTCGCAGTGAATGGCGAGTTGCGCTTCAACATCTTTGATCAGGGCACCGGCCGCGGACAGTGGGTGCGCCTCGCCGAAGTCGTCGACGGCGCCTACCACGTCGCCGCCTACGATGAGGCCACTCGCACCGTCCAGCTCTCCCTCAACGGCACCGTCTCCCGCCTCGAGATGGCCAAGCCCTCCGATGCCCCCGTCGCGGTGGCCTCGCTCAACCCGCCCGTGCCACCCTCGCCCCCGCGTATCCAACCGTCGAATACACCGAGCCGGCCCGAGGCCAATCGTCCGGTTGTGCGCCGACGCACCGTCGTGCCCCCACGCCCCCGCGTGACGCAGACCGAAGGCGGCGCCCGTACGATCGTGACCAGTCGGCGCATCAACGCCCGGGACGCCTCCGCCCAGCCCGACGGCGACGCCGAGACGAGCGACCGCCCAGAGGCACCGCCCAACCCGCTTCTTCGCCCGGAGTCCAATCCATGACCACGACTGCCCAGTCCCCTTTGCTCTCCCTTGCCCAGCACCTTCCCGACGAGCAGAAGCTGATGCTCGAGGAGGCCCCGCGGCAAAACCGCCTCCCGCTCCTCGCCCAGTTCCGCCGCGAGAGCGAGCAGGAGTGCGGACGTCGGCTGGCCGAGTCCACCGGCCTCCCCTTTCTTCCCGAGTTCACTGTCTCAGAACAGGCCAGCGAGCTCCTCCCGCTCCGGTTGATCAACGAGTACCAGTGCCTCCCGCTCGCTGAACTCCCCACCAACCCCGGTGAGGACAACGAGGCCCCGCCTTCCACCCTCGATCCTTCGGCGCCCCTCCGCCTCGTCACCCTCTGGCCACCCGAGCCGGCGATGGATGACTGGATCTACGCTGTCAGCGGACACCGCCCGGAGTGGTTTCTGGGCCCCGCCAAGGACATCACCCACACCATTACGCAGCGCTTCGGGGTCGGCGCCGGTTCCCTCAGCGAGTCCGACATCGAGGCCGAAGACTCGGGCCGCAGCGAGGAGGTCGAGGAGGACGAAAACGCCGCCATCATCCGTTTCGTCAACGACGTCATCGCCAAGGCCGTCGACGATCGCGCGACCGACATCCACTTCGAGCCGCTCAAGGACAGCCTCCAGATCCGTTACCGCATCGACGGCGAACTCGTCCCCATCCGGGTGCCGGACAACCTCATCCGCTATCAGGGCGCGATCATTTCCCGCCTCAAGATCATGGCGAAGCTCAACATCTCGGAGAAGCGCCGCCCACAGGACGGCCGCATCGTCTACCGGGGCAGCACCGCCGAGCTCGACATCCGCCTCTCGACCATCGCCACCATGTATGGTGAGAGCGTCTCCCTGCGTCTCCTCAACCAGAAGAACCAGCCCCTCTCGATGGAGGAATTGGGCATGCTCCCGGGTGATCAGGAACGCATCAAGCGCGTCCTCGAAGTGCCCCACGGCATTGTCCTCGTGACCGGGCCGACCGGGTCCGGCAAATCGACTTCGTTGACCGCTTTCATCCGCCACATCAACGCGCCCGGGCGCCGCATCATCACGGTCGAGGACCCCGTCGAATACGAGGTCGACGGCGTCAATCAGACCCAGGTTCACACCGAGATCGGCTTCACCTTCGCGAGCGCCCTGCGCCACATCCTGCGCCAGGATCCGGACGTCATCATGGTGGGGGAAATCCGCGACCCGGAAACCGCCGACATCGCCATCCGCGCGGCCCTCACCGGTCACCTCGTCCTCAGCACGCTCCACACAAACGATTCCCCCGGCGCCCTCACCCGCCTCATCGACATGGAGGTGGAACCCTTTCTCATCACCTCTTCGGTCGAACTCATCCTTGCCCAGCGCCTCGTCCGTCGCCTCTGCGCGAAGTGCGCCCGCCCCGCCGACATCCCCGAGCGTCACCGCCGCGAGAGCCTCCGCGCCCTCGGACTCCCCGAGACCCCGGAAAATCTCGCCGCCCCTCTCCTCGAGGCCAACGGCTGCGACGAGTGCCGCGGTCTCGGCTACCGCGGCCGCGTCGGCCTCTTCGAGATCCTCCGCGTCGACGACCACATTCACGACCTCATCGTCGAGAAACGCTCCGCCCGTGAGATCCGCGAGATCGCTCTCCAGCACGGCATGACGACCCTCCAGTCCAGCGGGTGGAACCAGGCCCTGCGCGGCCGCACCACCCTCCCCGAGATCATGCGCTACGCCTTTCTTGAAGAAAATGATGAAGGCTGAAGGAATGATGAGTGATGGCTGCTGAATGATAAAGGTATCCCGCCGTTCATCACTCATCGTTCATCACCTCTCATTCATCCCTCACCCTTCATCCTTCATCATTCCAAGCCCTTCATGCCCGTCTTCGCCTACAAAGCCTTCGACGCCACCGGTCGCTCCGTCACGGGTGAACTCGATGCCGCCGACCGCCGCGCCGCCGTGCAACGGCTCTCGGCGCAGGGCATCCGGCCCCTCCACATCGAGCAGAAGCACCACGTCGCCCAGACCGACGACGAGGAGAGCGAGACGATCGATTTCTTTGCCAGTGACCGGAAGGTCAAAAAGGAAGGGCTCTTTCGCCGCAAAAAGTCGCGCGGTGCCATTTCCCTCCGAATCCTCCAGCGCCTGCTCACCCTCCTCAGCGCGGGACTCTCGCTCGGCGACGCCACGCGCCTCATGCAGCGGCGGCTCACCGATCCGGAACTGAAGGAACTGAGCGGGCGACTCTGGCGCCACCTCTCCGAGGGCCGCACCCTCGCCGCCGCGATGGCGACCGAGCACCGCCTCTTTTCCCCCGCCCAGTGCCACCTCGTCGAAGCGGGCGAGGCGAGCGGCAGCCTCGTGCCCGTCCTGCGCCGCATGGTGCGCCACCTCGAGGAGACGCGTGAAGTGCGCAAGCGCCTTATCGCCAGTCTCACCTACCCGCTCATCATCATCGGGATCTCTCTTGTCGTCATCGGGATCGTCGTCGGATTCCTCATACCGCAAATCGAGAAGATGGTCGACCAACTGGGGAGCGAGCTCTTCTTCCTCGCCCAGTGGCTCATCGTCGCCTCCGACTTCGCGCTCAAGGTGGGCCCCTTCCTCGTTCTGGGCGGGATCATTGGCGCCGTCCTCCTCTCCCGCTGGCGCAAGACCACCGCCGGTCGACGCGCGACCGATCTGTGGGCCCTCAAGCTTCCGGTCTTCGGGCGCATCAACCTGTATTCCAATATCTACTCCACGACCAACCTGCTTGGCACCCTGCTCGCCAGCGGGGTGAACACGACCGAGGCCCTCCGTCTCGTGGAGCGCACCATCCCCAACGTCGTCCTGCGCGCCAAGTTCCATGCCGCGCGCAAGCAGATCCAGGAGGGCGTCGCGATGTCGACCGCCATCCAGCGGGTGCATTTCATGCCGGACCTCGCGATGGACATCCTCACCGTCGGCGAAAACACCGGCGAGGTGACCTCCAGTCTCGAGGAGATCAACGGCGTCTATCGTGAGGAACTCACCACTCGCCTCGACCGCCTCACCGGACTCGTCGCCGCCGTCGCCCTCGGCGGGGCCTTCGCGATCGTCGCGGTCATCGCCTTCAGCGTCGCCTTCAGCGTCATCTCGGTGAGCCAGTCCCTCATGACGCGTTGAGCCCTCCGCGCGCAACAGGGCCCGAGGCTCAGATCTCGTGCCCGTTTGCCCTCCGCCCATTTTGCCGTAGGCTCCCGCCATGGATGCGCAGACCCAGCTTTTCATCCTCGCAAAGGTCGCCGTCGCCGCGCTCTTCGCGGGAGTGATCGGGGCCGAGCGGGAGATGGCGCGCAAGCCTGCCGGGTTCCGCACCCACATGCTCCTCGCCTCCGCCGCCGCGCTCCTCGTCTCCGTCGCCGCCGCCTTTATCGAGGAAACAGCGTCGGCCACGACCGGCGCCACGCTTCGTCCCGACCCCTTGCGCATCGTCGAGGCGATCGTCGCGGGCGTCGCCTTCCTCGGGGCCGGCACGATTATTCGCTCGCGCGGGGGCAACGAGGTCGAGGGGCTCACCACCGCCGGCTCGCTCCTCCTCGTCGCCGCCATCGGCGTGACCGTCGCGCTCGAGCTCTATCTCCTCGCCGGGCTGGTCACTGTTCTCTCCCTCCTCATCCTCCGCCTCCTCCACGTCCTCGACCGCTTCTTCGATCGCCGCGCCGAGCGCCACGCCGCGAAACACGCCGGTCCCGGCGCCGAGAACTGAGGGCCAGTGGGAAGGCTTACGACGCCCGGCCCGCCCCCGGGGAATCATCCAGCCTGCCGCCCGCCCAGACCTCGATCGCGAGCCCGCAGACGATGCCGAAGGGCAGGTAGCCGGCATAGCCGAGGAGCGGCATCTCAAAAAGGTGCCAGCCCTCGACGAAGGGCACGGTATAGACCCATTGGGGGTCGCTATGCACATTCCACAGCTCCCAGAAAAAACCGCAGACGAGAGCCGCAAGCGCCCATGAACCGGCGCGGCGAAAGTCCCCCGCGGCGAGCTCGCGCAGCATCCCTCCCGGCGCAACGAAATGGCGCACCCCCCAGAAGAGCGCGAGGGGACCGGCCCAGACAGCGGGAAAGGCGTAGAGCGGCGCAGCTCCGAGCGCGAGCAGGCCGGCCAGGCCAAACACGATAAGCGCAACCGCGGTCCACCGCTGTCCCGCCCAGCGCAGCGGCGCACGCGTCCCGAGGGCGTATTGCAAAAACGGATACGTCCCCAGCCATTCCCGCACCGCGAGGACGGCAGGCAGGACGGTGGCAAAGCTGAGCGAGGCCTGCACCGCATAGCGCAGGTCCGAGAACTCACGCACCCCGAGATACTGCCAGTTGCGCGCAAAGCGGTTGAGCCACTCGAAGCCCCACCAGAAAACGGCGCTGGCGAGAAAGAGCGACGCCCAGAGAAGGGGCCGTCGAAAGAGAAGCGGTCGCTCCCCGCGCTTCACCGCGAGCGCATTGAAGACGAGAATGAGCCCCAGCCAGAGAGGAGGAAAGGAGACCCGGCGCCAAGCCGCCAGCGGCTCCGCCGGCCACCACGCCAGAAGCCACCAGACGAGCAGCCACCCGATCGAAAGCCAGCCCCACACCGGAAGCCGGTCTGTGGCCCCCTGGACCGCCTTCGAGAGGTCCTCGCGTCCGCTCCCGGGACGCAGGAGGAGAGCCACCATCGCGGCGAGGAGAAGGCACAGCAGGACCACCGCCCACACGGAGAACGTCGGATAGTCGCGCCACGGGTCAAAGGGTGGAGGAAAGGCCCAAAGCGGCTGCGTTTCGCCACCGACAAGAAGCCGCCCCAGAAGCGGCAGGCTCAGCGCCGCCAACGCCGTGGCGAGGCCGCTGAGGCGAAGGACGCGGGAAACAGTCATGCCCACAGGCTAGCCCGGGGGAACCACCGCGCCAAGTCTATGTCCAGTTTCGCCCGCCGGATCCCAGACAGGCGAAAGCCCTGTGTCCGTGACGCCGACCCTCCCCATGACGCAGACAGTCCTGCCTGCCCCACCGCGGACATACCCGCCGCCGGGCGGTGCCCATCCTCCTCCCGCCTTCAGAGCGGCCAGAGAAGGGGCACGACCAGCAGGATCACCGCCAGTGCGATGAGGACAAGGGGCAGACCGTAACGGATGTAGTCACCTTTCGAATACCCTCCCGGCTCTTGGACGAGGAGCGGGGCGGGATGACCAAACGGCATGAGGAAAGAGAGTGAACAACCGACCAGCACGCCCACGCAAAAGGCGCGGGGACTGGAGCCCATCTGCGCGGCGGCGTTGATCGCGATCGGTGTCATGATGATGGCGACGGCGGCGTTGTGAATCGGCTGCGTGAGCACGATCGTGAGCACCACGACGCCCCCCATGACGGCCAGCGGACCGAGCGTTCCGAGGAGCCCGACGAGACCGCTGCCCACGAGTTCGGCCGCTCCCGTCTGCTCGAGGGCAAGGCCAAGCGGATACATCCCACCGATGAGGACGATCGTGCGCCAGTCGATCGCACGGTAGGATTTGAAGGAGTTCATGATCCCGGTGAGAATCATGGCCACCGCGCCGCCGAGGGCCGAAACCGCGATCGGCACGAGATCGAAGGCCGCAACCAGGACGACAAGGGCGAGAATGGCGGCAGCGAGGGGCGCCCGCTTCCTCATCCTCGCCGAAACCTCGGGGCCGCCGGGCTTGAAATAGACGAGCAGGTCCTTTTCCGGATCAAAGTCGCGCATCTGGTCGCGAGGGCCGTAGAAGAGGATCGCGTCGCCCTCCTTGTAGGGCTCGGTTTGGGCGAAGGTGCGGTAGGGCCGCCCGTTGCGATAATAGGCGATCGCACACAGGCCGTAGCGCTCGCGAAAGCCCAGATCCTTGGCGCTTTTGCCGATGACGGGCGAGCGAGCCGGGACGACTCCTTCGGCCAGTTCCGCCGAACTCACCGGATACTTCTCCTTCGCGCGCGGCGTGCCCATGCCCTCGAGCCCCGGAAACGCCGCACACAGTTCCTCGACCTGCTCGCGCCGTCCCGCCAAGAGCAAAGTATCGCCCTCCCGCAGGGTGCGTGTTCTCTTCTCCGTTTTCAGAATCTCCTCCTCCCGCACCAGTTCGAGGAGGGTCAGGCCAAATCGCTCGCGGAGGCCGAGATCCTCCACCGTGAGGGCCTTTTTCGCGCATCGCCGAGTGACCCAGACCTCGGAAAGGCGCTCCTTCAAATCGTAGACCTCGATGAGATCCGCCGACTCAGCGGCCTCCCTCTCCGGGCTGCCCCGGCGCTCCTTCGCCAAGAGACGCACCCCCAGAAGGGAGGTGTAGACCAGCGTCGCCACGAGTAGCGCCACGCCCACCACGGTGAACTCGAAAAAGCCGAAACCGCGGCCCTCCGCGTCCTCCAACAGGCTATGCACGACGAGGTTGTGCCCTGCTCCGATGAGGGTGAGATTGGCTCCCACGAGGGCCGCCGTGGACATCGGGAGGAGGATCTTCGCGGGGTTGATCTTCAGCTGGTGACAGAGCCGAAGAATGACCGGAATGAAGAAAGAGACCGCCGCGCATCCCCGGAACCGTCGTGTTGACGAGGAGGAGTCGCCCCTCGCTTTGCCCCACGACTCGCTCGAGTCGACGCGCCACCCATTGCACAACGCCCGTCTTTTCAAGACCCTCGCCGATCACGAGCAGCCCTGCGATGGTCATCACGGCGAAACTGCTGAAACCCTCGAAGGCCTCTTCCGGAGCGATCGTGCCGGTGACGACGAGGGCGAGGAGCGCGAGCATGGCGGTCACGTCCGGCCGAATCCAGCCGGTGGCGAAAAGCACAAACGCGATCCCGAGGACCGCGAAGACCAGACCGATCGCCACCGTCATGCCTGCACCTTAAGGGCAGAAAGGCCGGCAAACAAACGCCTGCACCAGTTCCCCTGCCGCTCAGCACGGGCAAGCCGCCGCCTGCCGGGCGAAGAACACCATCCACCTTGCAGCTCGTCGTCTCGGCCGCTATACTCCGGCTCCGAGTCGACGCGGGTCGGCCGGTCTGCCCACCATGGAGCCCGACGCCTACATCACCCTCGTCGTCATTGCCACGGCGCTCGTCCTCTTCGTCACCGAACGGGTCCCGATCGACGTCGTCGCGATCATGGTCATCGTGGCGTTTGCCGTCACCGGGGTGCTGACGCCCGCGGAGGCGGTGAAAGGCTTTGCCAATCCCGCCACCCTCACGGTGGCGGGCATGTTTGTCCTCAGCCATGCCCTCCTGCGCACGGGAGCGATCAACGCCGTCGCCCGGCTGCTCTCGAGGCTGCTCGAGCGCAGTCCCACCGCTTCCCTTGCCGGCATGATGACGATGGTGGGAGGAGTTTCGGCTTTTGTGAACAACACCCCGGTCGTCGCCACCCTCATTCCCGTCGTTTCCGACGCGGCGCGACATCAGGATCAGCGGCCTTCGCGACTCCTCATTCCTCTTTCCTACGGAGCGATCTTCGGGGGGACCTGCACCCTCATCGGGACCTCGACCAACCTTCTCGTCAGTGGGATCGCGGCCAACGCCGGACTGGAGCCCTTCTCGATGTTTCTCCTCACCCCGTTCGGATTGGTGATTTTTTCGGTTGGCCTGACCTATATGTTGTTCATCGGCCGCCGGCTGGTCCCCGATCGGCCAGCCGGAAGAGAGCCCACTGGGGCGGAGCAGATCCAGGACTACCTCGCCGAAGTCACCTTGCGCGAGGCGCCGGACAAGGAGACCGACACCATCGAAGAGGTCTTCAGCGATGGCGATCGCGAGATCCACGTCCTCGAGGTCGAGCGCGATGGTGACAGCATCAAGCATCCGCCGAAGGAATACCGCCTCGCGAAAGACGACGTGCTTCTGGTCCGCGGCGACATGGCGCGGATCCATCAGCTGCTCAACCGCGGGTTCCTCCGCTCCAGCCAGTCGCCCGAGCAGGTACACTTCCCCGAGCAGGGCACGCAACTGCTCGAGATCGTCATCCTGCCCAACTCGTCGCTCGTCGGCCGGCGGCTCGGCGCGATCGAATATTTCAACAAGCACGACGCCAACGTCCTCGCCATTCGCCAACGCGGACGAGAGCACCTCAAGGGTCTCAAGGACGTCGCCCTGCAGCCCGGCGACATTCTCCTCCTGCAAACCAATCAGGAAGGCGTCGAACTCCTCCGTGAAGTGGAGCAGACCGAACCCAGTCCCTTTCTCTCCATGCGTCAGGAGCCGGTCCGTCCGCTCGACCGGGGCAAACTCTCCATTGTCCTCGCGACCCTCGCGTCGGTCGTGCTGCTCGCCGCCACCGGCCTGGTCCCCCTCATGGTCGGGGTCCTCGGCGGGGTCGCCGTGCTCAATCTCACCGGCGTGATCACGATGCCGGATGCCTACAAGTCCATCGATTGGCGCGTCATCTTCCTCCTCGCCGGCGCGCTGAGCATGGGCACCGCACTGGGCGCCAGCGGTGTCTCGGGGCTCGTCGGCACCTTTGTCGCCGGCGCCATCGGCGAGCGCTGGGGCGCCGTCGCGGTCCTCTCGGCGCTCTACCTCGCCACTTCGATCTGCACCGAGATGATGTCGAACAACGCCGCCGCCGCCCTCATCGCCCCCATCGCCCTCTCCGTCGCCAGCGCCATGGGGATCGATCCGCTGCCTCTCCTCCTCGCCGTCACTTTCGCCGGATCAGCCAGTTTCATGACCCCTGTGGGCTACCAGACCAACACCATGGTCTACAGCGCCGGCCGTTACCGCTTCACCGATTTCCTCAAGGTCGGCGCTCCCCTCAACCTGCTCTGCTGGCTCCTCGCCACCCTCCTCCTTCCGCTTCTCTATCCATTCTGAGGCCGCTCGTTGGCCTTCTCCCGGGACTGTCGATGGGCGGGCAAAAGGGCGGCTTTTGCACCCGAAGAACGGGATCTCGGAACAAGGCGTCAATTCATGCCCGCACACCCCGAATTCCGCCGTTGTAGAGCGCGCCCCCGGAATGGAGCGGGTGGCCGGCGCGCCGACGCTTCAAGCGTCGATCACGAGATCTGTCTTGGGCACGCAGCAGCAGAGCAGCTCGTGGCCTTCGTCGGGCACCCCGCTGTGGCCCTCGGGGTACTCGACTTCACCCTCGAGGATGGGCTGCTGACACATCGTGCAGTTGCCCTGGCGGCAGCCGTAATCGAGGGTGAGACCAGCCGCTTCGGCGGCGTCAAGAATGGCTTCTTGTTGGCCGTCCCAGTCGACGAGGACATCGCTTTGCTTGAAGGTGATTTTAACCATAGCCCCCAGCCTATCCACGATACCGCGTTTGTCATTTCATTCCTCCTGAGTGTCGGACGGACCGATCAGTCGAGCGATCGTGCCCGCGAGGCGGTCAGTGTGCGAACCGGTCCAGTAAACCTGACCGCAGCCTTCGCAGCGGTGAAAGGTCTCGAAATGGCGCTTCGTCAAGGGTTCGAGCCGATTCTCGATCGCGGCCTTGGGGACGGCCTCGAGCCGACCGTTGCAGCGCAGGCAGCGCGTCCAGGGCGCGAGGTCCACGGCCTCCAGTTCGAAGCGCCGAAGAATCTCCCGCGCCTGAGACTCCGGCTCGTCGGAGCGCGGGCAGTAGCCCACCTCGACGATGCGGTGCATGAGCAGCCGGCGGTCGCGCGTGAGCAGGCCACGGCCCTCTTCCGTCATGATGCGCAGCAGTTCACGATCCTCGACCGTCGAGGCGTAGGCCACATCGAGCCCGAGCAGGCGCAGGAGACGCACCAGCTTGCCGAGGTGCCCATCGGCCACAAAACGTTTGCAATGCACCGGCTGGAGCCTTGCCGCCGACCCCACCGCGGGTCCCTCATGCACGCCATGAACGGCAAGCGAGCAAGCTGCCCCGACCGGTGTATCGAGCCCCACGTGGACGGCCTCACGCAGCACCTGATCGACTTCCGTGTGCGGCACTCCGCAGGACTCGATGACATCCTTCACCGTCGTCCGCTCCTTGAGCACCCGGATCGTGGGCTGGGTCCGGTCGCGCGGATAGAGTAGCGCGCGCACGCCGGCGCTGAACCGGAGCGAGACCGAAAAGCTCTGGGCGCTCAGCTCTGGCACTGCGGGCAGAAATAGGAAGTGCGCACGACGCGGGCCTGTTCGAGCGGGGTGTCGCAGCGGGGGCAGTGCCCACCCTCATGGCGATGTGGCAGGAGATAGCCGCGGGGAAGCTCATCGGGATGCGCCTCGTGCCTCGCCGCCACCTTCAAGATGCGCTGCATCGTGCGGCGGAGGGACTTGCGCGCCTCGCCATCGAGTGCGCTGACCGCATGTCGCGGGTGCCACCTCTCCTGGAAGCAGATCTCGTCCGAGTAGACATTGCCCACCCCGGCGACGAGCGACTGGTCCATGAGCGCCGCCTTCAAGCAGCCGCGGCGACCCTCCAGACGCCGGTCGAAGTCACGCACTCCGACCGCCAGCGCATCCGGCCCCAGTGCCTTCTCCTCGGTCCAGTCCTCCGGCTCGCGCACGAGTGCGAGCCGCGCGAGCTTGCGTGGGCAGACGAAGGCCAGACGACTCCCGTCGTCGAAAAAGAAAACGGCGTGCGCATACCGCGGCAGATCCCCGTCCGCCTCGTTCATCCCGTGAAAGACGAAGCGGCCGGTCATGCCAAAGTGAAAGACCAGCCAGCCGGCTTCTCCCGAAAGCCGCGCAAAAGCGTATTTGCCATGTTGCGACGTTTCCTCGAAGGCCCGCCCCTCCAGCGTCTCGCGCAAGCGACGACGGCTCACGCTCTCAAGAATCGTCGTGTCATCGCACTCGAATTGATTGATCGTTCGGTGGAGCGAGGTCTGGGCAAGGCGGCGGCGAAAGGCGGCGACGTCGGGGTGCTCGGGCATCGTGAAGAACGCAGGGGAGGCAGAGCGAAT
>JBKHAU010000392.1:0-3194 GCA_046542725.1 Opitutales bacterium | reverse complement strand
CGACGCCGCGCGGCTCACCGCGGCCGGTGTCCTGGTCCGCGCCGCCGAGCGGGTCCTCCGCGACTGGCGCGCCGACCCGCGATTTGACCCGTGGCAGAGCCAGATCGGGAGCGCTCTCGAAGACCTCCTTGAAATTTCCCGCAACTAACGCGGCGGTGTCCGATATGCATTCTGTGCGGGGGTTCCCGGCAGACTGTATCCTGCTGTAGACCATGCCCTTCGCCTCCACCTCACGGCCATGGATCTTTTCAAAAAACTGCTAATGCCGCTCAAGTGGATTGACTGCCGGGCCGACTATACAAGCAACTGTGGCCATCCTCATTCCCACCGAAACAAAGCTTGATACCCAGGTGCGCGTTCTTGTCGTAGATTCCGACCCGACGTTCCTGCGGTCGCTGCAGCGAAGCCAGCCCGAGCTGATGGGAAGCTGGGACTGCCGTCTGGCCGCTTCGGAGGAGGCCGCGGTCGAGCTGATGACCACTTTTGCGGCTGATGTGGTGATCGCCGAGTTTTATCTCGGCGGCGGGCGCACCGGTCTCGAAGTCCTCGAGTCGATCGCCGCGCTCAAGCCGGACACGATCCGCATTCTGACCGGCGATCGGGCGGATCGGCGGATGGCCATCCAGGCGGTCTCGGCGGCGCACCAGTTTATCGGGCGCAACGATCCGACGGGTGCCTTTGTGGAGGCCGTCGACCGTGCCCTGCGTCTGCGGGAGATGATTTCCAACCCCGGTCTGCGGAGCCTCATCAACAGCATTCAGGCGCTCCCCAGCCTGCCTTCCCTCTACCTCGACATCACCCGCGAGTTGCGCTCAGTGGACCCGGACATCGACAAGCTCATCGGCGATATCGAGATGGATCCCGCGATCACCGCCAAAGTGCTGCAGCTGGTCAACTCGGGCTTCTTCGCCCTGCCGGAGCGCATCGCCGACGTGGGGGAGGCCTCCCGCCTCCTCGGGATCGAGATGCTGCAGTCGCTCGTTCTCCTCTCCGGAGTCTTTTCGCAGTTCGAGCAGCAGGGTGGGATTTTCCTGTCGGTGCATAGTTTCTGGAAGCACTCGCTGGCCGTCGGGCGCCTCGCGCAGGCGGTCGTGCGCTTCCTGCCGGGGGGGGAGGATTTCCGCCAGGAAGCCTTCACGGCGGGGCTTCTGCATGATATCGGCGATCTCATTCTCAGCGTGCATCGCCACCGTGAGCACACGCAGGCGAGTCAGGTCTCGGCGAGTGAGAACCTGCCGCGTCATCGGGTGGAGCGACAGCTCATCGGGGCTTCCCATGCCGACGCGGGGGCCTACATGCTCAACCTGTGGGGCCTGCCGATCACGACCGTCGAGGCCGTGGCCTACCACCACGATCCGGAGAAAACCTCCTCGAGCGCGCCCTCCGTCCTCACTGCGGTGCATCTGGCCAACGCCCTCGAGCATCACCGCAAAGCCGGTTCGCGTCCCCAGCGGGGAAACAGCTTCCACCGCGGCTACCTCGCGCGCCTCGGCCTCGAAGACAAGATCGACGAGATGCTCAACCTCCACCGCAAGATCCGCCTGCCGTAGGGCGGGGGAGCGCCCGCAATGGGCTCTGGCGTGGCCGCTCGAGGCCGGTGGGAGAGGTCCGTGTCAACGGGCGTTGCATTCCGATTTGCTTTTGCCCGGCCCATCTGCACGGTCCCGCGCAGTGAAGCGTATTTTGAGTTTGGGTTGGCGCGCGGGCGCTGCTTTCGGCGTCTTGGGGGCGGCTCTCTTCGCCGGGGCGAATGAATCCAATGTCGTGGTGGGGAACCGCGAGCAGGTTCTTCACTACGGCAACGGGACCGAGCCCGAGGGCATTGATCCTCACATTGTCACCGGGGTGACGGAGAACCACATCATCTCCGCCCTTTTCGAAGGCCTGGTGGGCATCGATCCGCACACTCTCGATCCCCTTGCCGACGCGGGTGCCGAGCGGTGGGAGGTCTCGCCCGATGGGCTCACCTACACCTTCCACCTGCGGCCGGAAGCGACCTGGAGCAACGGCGACCCGGTGCGGGCGAGCGACTACGTCTACAGCTACCATCGCATGCTCAACCCGCGGATGGCGGCGAAGTATGCCTACATGCTCTACCCCCTGCGCCATGCCGAGGCCTACAACACGACGCAGCTCGGCCGCCTCCTCGTCGGACTCGTCGGCGACTTTCCGCAGCCCTGGGAGGAACTGAAGCAGGTCGATTTCGCCGCCCATCCCGAGCATGCTCTGGAGTTCAACCGCATTGGGCTCGACCGCCTCACGGTGGAGCAGTTCGACGCCTTGGAAGCCGATCCGACGCTCTTTGAATGGCCCGCCGACGTCACCATCGAGGCGCGGGAGGAGATCCTCGCCCGTCTCCGCGCCTATCGCGAAGGCCCCCGGGAGGACCTCTGGGAACGGGCCGATGTGGGGGTCGTGGCGGTGGATGACTTCACCCTTCGCCTCGAGCTCGAGAAACCCGCTCCCTACCTTCTCGGGATGCTCAACCACTATTCGTGGTATCCCGTCCATCCGCCGACGATCGAGCATTTTGGGGGCATGACGAAGCGCGACTCGCTCTGGACCCGTCCCGGCAACATCGTGGTCAACGGCCCCTTCGACCTCGCCGAGTGGATCGTCAACCGGCACATCCGGGTGGTCAAGCGCCCCAGCTACTGGGACGCCGAGGAAGTGCGACTGCGTGAGATCTACTTCTACCCGATCGACGACGTGGAGGCCGAGCAGCGCGCCTTTCGCGACGGCTACATCCACGTCACGAGCACGGTGCCGACTCACCGCATCGACTTCAACCGCCGCCATTTTCCCGACAACCTGCGCTTCGACGCGTATCTGGGGACCTACTACTATCGGATCAACGTGACCCCGCCGGGCCCCGACGACAGCCCGCGCAAGCGGGCCGCGCGCGAGGCTTTGAGCGACAAGCGGGTGCGCCGCGCCCTCGCCCTCGCAATCGACCGGGAAGCGATCGTCAACTTCCTCGGGGCGGGGCAGCTGGCGGCCTATGCCTTTGTCCCCCAGGATACCGCCGGCTATGTGTCGCCCGTCTTCCTCGAGCACGATCCGGAGGAAGCGCGAGCGCTCCTCGCCGCGGCGGGCTATGCGGAGGGCGAGGGCTTCCCGCAGGTCGAGTTTCTCTACAACACCTCGGAGGGCCACAAGCAAATCGCCGAGATCATCCAGCAGATGTGGAAGCG
>JBKHAU010000391.1:0-3212 GCA_046542725.1 Opitutales bacterium | reverse complement strand
CCCCAAAAGCCTTCGGGCGTCTCGAAGATGCGGTGCGGCCCACTCCACTCGACGAGATCCTCGCTCGTGAAGGCCCGCACGCCGTTGTCCCGGTCCGCGCTGACGATGTAGTAAAGCCCGCTGGCCTCGTCCGCGAGAACACAGGCGTCGCGCATGCGGAAGTCGGCGAGGCGACGGGTCTCGCCAGTGGCCGCCTGATCGGCGGCGGGGAGCACCACGCGCAGAAGGAGGAGCGCGAGGAACAGGAGAAGGAAGCGGGGAAGAGAGGGGGTCATGGAAACAGGGCAATGCGTTGGAAATCGAAGCGCACGGGGTTCGCCTGCCAAGTCATCAAACGCCCGCGCGTTTGCGACCCCTTCCTCGAATGACCGTCAACCCGACCGCAGCAAGCGGCCGAGTCTGCGGCTGAACGGTCAAATTCTTGGCCCAAAGGTTGATTTAGATCAACGTTTTGGCGATACTCGGTTGAACATCGGGAGGCGCTCACCCCAACCTCGCCTTCCGATGCAATGGTCACGCGCTGCTCTGGTGACCACTCGAATTAACCCCAGGACTTGGCATCTCTCGCTGCCCGCCGACGCTTGAGCGCCCCTTGCGACAATCGCTCCTATCGACCATTCGCCATCGCGAGTGCGGTCTATGTCCTCCTCGCTGTCGCGATCGGCGCAGCCGGTGGGCTCGGGGTCTTCACCTTCGGCTACGGACAGGGGGCGAGCTATCTGAGCAACAACCCGCAGACCTGTGTGAACTGCCACGTGATGGACGACCACTACGACTCGTGGCAAAACTCGAGTCACCAGCACGTCGCCGTCTGCAACGACTGCCACCTCTCGCCCGACCCCATCGGCAAGTGGGTGACGAAGGCGGACAACGGTTTCTTTCACTCCCTCGCCTTCACCACCGGCGACTTCGAGGAACCGATCCGCATCAAGCCACGCAACCGCCGCGTTACCCAGCGCGCCTGTATCGCCTGCCACGAGGACACGGTCCACGAGATGTTCCCCGTCACCGCCCAACGCGAAATGCTTCTCTGTGTGAGCTGCCACAGCGATGTCGGCCACGCCCACCGCTAACCCCTCTCCAACCCTCGCCGCAACGCTCATGAGCCCGACCGATCCCGACGCCCCCCCCGCTGCCAACGAACCCCGCCCGCGCCGCCCCCTCCTTCTCGGCGCCGTGCTGGTGGTCATCACCGCGACCGTCACGATCGGGATCGCCGCCCTCCTCGTCACCATTTTCGAGCATCGGCAGGACGCGCGCACCCCCTTTGTCCGGCTCGAGGAAGTGGATGAGGTCTCGACCGATCCGGTGCCCTGGAGCATCAACTGGCCCTATCAGTTCGACACCTACCGGCGCACGGTGGATACCGAGGAGACGAGCTATGGCGGTTCGAGCGCGCTTTCCGAGAGCAGGTTGGAGCACCAGCCCTGGCTCCGTCGACTCTACGCCGGCTACGCCTTCAGCATCGATTACCGGGAACTGCGCGGTCACGCCTATATGCTCTATGACCAGGAGGTGACCGAGCGCGTGACGAAGCGCCAGCAGAGCGGGGCCTGCCTGCATTGCCACGCCTCGATCATCCCGACCTATCGGCGCCTTGGTCTCGTTTCCCTCGGAATTGACTCCAATCCCAGCGCGGAAGTTCTCGGCGCAGACTTCAATTGGCCCGCCGTCATGGAAGGCTTCCGCATCGCCAGCACGATGGGCTACGCCGAGGCCCACGCCGAACTCCTCCGAACTCCCGATGGCACGCCCGGCGAGAACGTCCCCCTCTTCCCCGGCGGCTCGAGCACCCAGATGCCGACTCCCGCCAATCTCGCGGACCTGCCCCCCGCCCCCACCGAGGGTGCGGTCGACGTGCATCAGATGGGCGAGGCACACCCTGTGAGTTGTATCGACTGCCACGATCCGGATACGATGCAACTGCGCGTCACCCGTCCCGGCTTCGTCCACGGCATCGCCGCCCTCGCGCGCAGCGACGACCCCGTTCCCCACCTTCCCAGCGTCGAACGCTGGCGCAAAGGCAACCGTGAGGAGCCCTACGACCCCAATCGCGACGCCACCCGCGTCGAGATGCGCAGTTTCGCCTGCGCCCAGTGCCATGTGGAATACTACTGCGCCACGAAGGAGACCCTTTTCTTCCCTTGGGACAACGGCCTCAAGGTGGAGCAAATCGAACAGACCTATGAGGAGCACACCTTTCCCGACGGCACCGCCTTCTACGACTACATCCACGGCGAGACCGGGGCTCCGGCCTTCAAGGCCCAACATCCCGAGTTTGAGCTTTGGAGCCAGGGAGTGCATGCGCAGAGCGGCGTGAGTTGCGTCGATTGCCACATGCCCTACGAGCGGCAGGGCGCGATGAAGGTGACCAACCACTGGGTCCGCAGCCCGCTCCTCAACATCAACGACTCCTGCCAGACCTGTCACAACGTGCCGGCCGAGGAACTGCGCGCCAAGGTCGACACGATCCAGGACCGCACCCGCGCCCTCATCGAGCGCGCCGCCATGGCCATGACCGACATGCTCGACGCCATCCGCGAAGCGCAGGCCGCCGGCGTCTCCGACGAGGACCTCGCAGAGGCCTACGACCTGCAGCGCATGGCGATGTGGCGTCTCGACTACATCAGCAGCGAAAACTCCCTCGGCTTCCACGCCGACCAGGAGGCCGCCCGTGTCCTCGCCGAGTCGATTGACTACAGCCGCCAAGCCCAAGCCATCGCGGTGCGCCTGCGCGCTCCCGAAGCGCCCGAAGTCACCGCCCCCGTCGAACCCGTCCAAGGCATCACCGACCGCGACGCCCGCACGACCGATCTCTAAGGGCTGCACGGGGCACAGCCGGCCCTCCTTCAGCCTGGTCGAAAAACGCACACGCCCCGCCTCGCTCGCGGCAATCCCGGCCTTGTGCGGGCAGGGCCCTTGCGGTGCGATCCCTCCGTGGGTCGTCGCACTTCCCCCGCCCCGCGCGGGCCGCCCTCTGTCGATTCGAGGAGCGACCGTGATCCCCGACCCAAGGCCGGGCCATCGCGCCCGTCACCATCACGCGCGCTACCACCACCAGACGACAATCGCAGCGGTGACCGCGCCGAGGGCGATCGCGAGGACGCGGTGGTCGTTCCACCAGCGCTCTTCCACCCCGCCCTCGAGCGACTCGTGCAGGCGGCCCCGCCGCCAGAGGAGCTCGTCGATGGCCTCCCGCTCAGGCGCTTCCG
>JBKHAU010000390.1:0-3215 GCA_046542725.1 Opitutales bacterium | reverse complement strand
CGTCGTAGAAGATGACGGCGCCGTGTTCCCGTGCGTAGCCCACCCATGCTTCGAGCTGCGCGCGGGTCGCGACCGTGCCGGTGGGGTTGTTGGGGTAGCAGAGGTAGATGAGGTCGACCGGCTCACTGGGGAGGGCGGGGACGTAGTCGTTGTCCGGCCGCGCCTCGAGGTAGACAAAGTTCTCGTAGCGCTTCTCGGTCGGAGCACCCGAGCGGCCCGCCATCACGTTGCTGTCGACGTAAACGGGATACACCGGATCGGAGACGGCCACCTTCGCCTCGGCGGCGAAGATCTCGGCAATGTTCGCGCTATCCTGTTTCGAACCGTCGCTGACAAAGATCTCGTCGGCCGCGATCTCGCAACCGCGGGCCTGGTAGTCGTGCGCCGCGATCGCTTCGCGGAGAAAAGCGTAGCCCTCGCTCGGGCCGTAGCCCTTGAAGCTGGCGCGCTCCCCCATCTCGTCGACGGCGGCCTTCATCGCCTCGCGGCAGGCCGGGGGCAGAGGCTCGGTCACGTCCCCGATGCCCATGCGGATGATTTTCGTCTCCGGGTGGGCGGTGTGGAACGCCTTCACGCGGTTGGCGATCTCGACGAAGAGATAGGAACTCTTGAGGTTGAGGAAGGAGGGATTGGCGCGGACCATGATGGGAACTCGGGTAAATCTTGTGCTCAAAGGCAAAGCTCCTTTAGTGGCAAGGGCAAAGGGTCTTCCCCCCAACCCGCACACCTGGTTCTTCATGCAAGTCATCGAAACGGTCAACCGTATGCAGGAGACTGCTGTTCAGCAGCGCTCGCAGGGGCGCTTCATCGGCCTCGTCGCGACGAGTGGCGCGATCCACGCCGGGCACCTCAGTCTGGTCGAGCGCGCGAAGGAGAAGTCGGACACGGTCGTCGTCTCCATCTTTGTCAATCGCAAGGAGTTCGGCCCCAACGAGGACTTCGACCGCTACCCCCGCTCGCGAGAGAAGGATCTCGCGGCGTGTGAGGCGGCGGGCGTCGACATCGTCTTCATTCCGACCGCGAAGGAGATGTATCCGGAGGGCTATTCCTCGACCGTGGCCGAAGAGCGGCTCAGCGACCGGCTCTGCTCGGTCTCCCGACCCCACTATTTTCGCGGCGCGGCGACGGTCTACACGAAGCTTTTCAATATCATCCGCCCCGACCTGCTCGTGATGGGCGAGCGTGATGCCCAGCTTGTGGCGGTCATTCGCAAGCTCATCGCCGATCTCAATTTTCCCGTTGGCGTCGAAGTGGGCGGAGTGGTGCGCGAGGACGACGGGCTTGCGATGAGCGCGCGCAACCAGTATCTGAACGAGTTCCAGCGGCGCGATGCCACCCTCATCTACCGCGCGCTGAACGAGGGCAAGAAGCTGGTCGACAACGGGACGAACAATGTCGACCGCGTCCTCGCCGAGGTCATCCACCACATCTCGCAGTCCCGTCGTCTCCGCGTCATCCACGTCAGCGCGGTCGATCCCGAGAAGATGGAGCCCCGCCGCGAGATCGTGCATGGCGAGACCCTCGTCATCGCTGCGGTCTGGTGCGACGAGGTGCGCCTCCTCGACTGCATCCGGGTCTGACCCGGTCGAGCGATCCGGGCCCGCCCGCGGATCGGGGGAGTCGGCGGTGGCGTTGTGCCCGCCCGGCGGTCGCCCCGCCGGCGCATGCTCCAGAGGCCCCGCGGGGCCGCTTGTCGATCCGGTGCCTCCGGTCGAATTCACCGCTCAGTGCCTTTTACCATTGCCAGTGCTGGAAGCCCCTCAATTTGCTACAAGCCCGTGGCTCGGGCTGACGCCCCAGCCGACGGATCCCAAGTGCAGCTCTTTTCATGAAACACATTTTTATCACGGGCGGGGTCGTCTCCTCGCTGGGCAAGGGGCTGACCGCAGCGGCCCTCGGCGCGCTCCTCGAGCAGCGCGGGTTGACGGTCAAGCTTCAGAAGTTCGACCCCTACCTGAACGTCGACCCGGGCACGATGAACCCCGTCCAGCACGGCGAGGTCTATGTTCTCGACGACGGCTCGGAGACGGACCTCGACCTCGGCCACTACGAGCGCTTCACCAGCGGCAAGCTCTCCAAGGCGAACAACCTGACCTCAGGACAGATCTACCACGCCATCCTCCGCAAGGAGCGCGAAGGCAAGTTCCTCGGGCAGACGATCCAGGTCATTCCCCATGTCACGAACGAGATCCAGAGCCGCTTCGAGGCCGGGGCGGGCGATGCCGAAATCATCATCACGGAGATCGGCGGAACCGTTGGCGACATCGAGGGGCTGCCCTTCCTCGAGGCCATGCGCCAGTTTTCCCTCGAGCGCGGGCGGGACAGCGTCGTCTTCGTCCACGTCACCCTCGTGCCCTACCTCGCCGCCGCGGGAGAGCTGAAGACCAAGCCCTCGCAGCAGTCCGTTGCGAAACTGCGCGAGATCGGGATCCAGCCCGACATCCTCGTCTGCCGCTGCGAGAAGGACCTGCCGAAGGATCTGCGGCACAAGCTCAGTCTCTTCTGCAACGTGCCGGTAAAGGCCGTCATCGAGGAGAAGGACGTCGAGACTTCGATCTACGAGGTGCCGCTCATGCTTCAGAATGAAGGCCTCGACACGCTCGTCCTCAACCACCTCGGTTTCACCGACCTCGAGCAGGTCGACCATGGCTGGAACGAGGTCGTGCGCATCCTCCGCTACCCCAAGAGCCAAGTCGACATCGGCGTGGTGGGCAAATACATCGAGCTGCAGGATGCCTACAAGAGCGTCTACGAGAGCCTCACCCACGCCGGCATCGCGAACGATTGCCGGGTCAACATCCACCGCCTCGACTCCGAGAAGCTGGAGGAGAGCGGCGACTTTTCGCAGATCCTCGAGCTCGACGGCATCCTCGTGCCGGGGGGCTTTGGCAGCCGCGGGACCGAGGGCAAGGTCGAGGCCGCGCGCATCGCCCGCGAAGGTGGCATTCCGTATTTCGGGCTTTGCCTCGGCCTGCAGATCGCGGTCATCGAGTTTGCCCGCAACGTCGCCGGACTCGAGGGAGCGAACAGCGCCGAGTTCAATTCCAAGACGCCGTATCCCGTCATCGACCTCATGCCCGAGCAGGCCGGCGTGACCGACAAGGGCGCGACGATGCGCCTCGGGGCCTGCCCCTGCACGCTCGCGGAGGGGTCCTTTGCCCGCGCGGCCTATGGCGAGGCCACGATCAGCGCGCGCCATCGCCACCGCTACGCGT
>JBKHAU010000389.1:0-3219 GCA_046542725.1 Opitutales bacterium | reverse complement strand
GGAGCGGGGGGAGGGCATGCTCGCGGACCGCGAGCACCCGTTTCGCGCTGCCGAGGCGCGGGGCGCGGGCGAGGACTGGAGGCTCGAAGGCCCCTGTGTGGTGTTCTCCAACGAACTCTTCGATGCCCAGCCTTTCCGCCGCTTCGAGGTCATCGAGGGCGAGTGGCGCGAGCACGGTGTGCGGCTGGACGCGGGCGGTTTCACCGCGGTCCTCCTTCCGCCCGGCGATGCGCCTCCGTCGCCCGGGCTTCCGCCGCCGCCCCGCGAGGGCTATCTCTACGACCTGCCGAGCGGGGCCAATGCCCTCCTTCGCCACCTCACCGCGCAGCCCTGGCACGGGCTTTTTCTCGCCTTCGACTATGGCCTCGACCGGGAGACGCTCGCCACTGCCCGGCCCGGCGGGACAGCGCGCACCTACCGCCACCACCAGACCGGCGGCGACCTCCTCGCCCGCCCCGGCGAGACCGACCTCACGCACCACATCTGCTGGGACGACCTCAGCGGGATCCTGGCCGACGCCGGCTTCACCGCCCCGCGGCTCGAAAGCCAGGAAACGCTCTTCATGCGACGTGCCCGGGCGGCGGTCGAACGCATCGTCGCCCTCGGCGCCCGGCCCGGCGTCCATCCCGAGCTGCAGACCCTCAAGGAGCTGCTCCATCCCCACCACATGGGGCGGCGCTTCCAGGCCCTGCACGCTTTTCGCGCAAATAATCCTTGTCAGCCCGATCCTTGATCCCCACTTTTTTCGTTTTTTCCAAGACGGAGAACGCATCATGTCCAACGTTTGCCAAATCACCGGAAAGCGCCCCACCGTCGGCGGGCGCATCAGCCGCAAGGGTCTCACGAAGAAGAGCGGCGGTATCGGCACGCACGTCGCCAAGGTCTCGAAGCGCACCTTCAAGCCCAATGTGCAGCGCGTCCGCGTCCGCCTCCCCAATGGCCAGGTCAAGCGCATGTGGGTCTCCGTCAAGGCGCTCAAAGCGGGCAAGGTGACCAAGGCCTGACAAGCGAGTCTTCATTTTCCTCCAAATCCTCCTCTCGAACCCCGATACGCCGCATACGGCGATCGGGGTTCACCTTTTGGGGAGCGCGAAGCTCCCCCCAGAGAGGCACGTCTGCGTCCCCTTGCGAGAGGGAGTCCTGCGCGAGAGGGAGTCCTGCCCGTTCCCAGGCGCAACCGGCTCGCCCACCCTATGCCCGCCCCGGGGCGCGGATGATGCGGTCATGCACGAAGTGGTCGTGCAGGACCTGGAGGCTGATGAGGTGGTTGAGGAGCGTGTCGGCGCGCACGAGAAAGACGTTGTCGGTCTCTCTTTCCCAGCGCTCGATGAAGGCCGCGACCCGCTCCGGGCTGAGGATGCCGGCCCGGCGGATGGCGTCGGGGGAGAGGAACTGGTGGATGAGTTCGCGCACGTGCGCCTTCTTCAGCTCGTCGGTGTGGGCCGGTGGCGCCATGAAGGCGAATTTTTCCCGCTTGTAGAGCACTTCGGGAAGGACGCCTCTGACCGCTTCGCGCAGGACCCACTTCTCGATATTGCCGCGGATGCGGGTGTGCGGGGGGACGAGGAGAGCCGCCTCGGCAACATGGTGGTCGAGGAAGGCGGGGCGGCTTTCCATCGAGTTGGCCATGTCGACGCGGTCACCGCCCCAGTTGAGGATCTGGCCCTCGAGCTGGGCCTTGCTCCAGGTGTACTGGGCCTTGTCGAGGGGGTGGCGCCCGTCGAGCATCTCCCCGTCGATGCGGCCCGCGATGGCGGCGATCGGGTCGTAGTCGCGCAGCTCCTCGGCGGCGTCGTCGGAAAGAAGCGGCCGGGCCAGTTCGAGCGTCGCCATCCACGGCTGGATCCACGACGGGGTGAAACCGCAGAGGGCTTCCCAGGCGGGATGATGCATCTCGTTTTCGGCGAGGATGGCCCCGGTGAAGAGCTGGTTCGTCTTGTCCATCGCGGCACGGTACTCGGCCACGCGCTCGGGCGGTTCATCGGCCAACCCGTGGAGGAACATGTCGCGCTTGAAGGCGGGATAGCCGCCAAAAAGCTCGTCCGCGCCCTCGCCCGTGATGACGGTCTTGTATCCACATTCCCGGACACGGCGGCTCATGAGGTTCTTCGCCACGCCGAGGGTGTTGTAGAAGGTGCGCTCGGTGTGCCAGACAGTGTTGACGAAATTCTCCCCGTAGAGGTCGGCCGCCTTGAGGTGGATCATCTCGTGATCAGCCTGCATGCTCCCGGCCATCTCGCGCGCGATCGAGGCCTCGTCGTAGGCGTCGTGGTCGAAGCTGATGGTGAAGGCCTTGACCGGACTCTGCATCGCGCCGGTGGCGAGCCCGAGGATGCAGCAGCTGTCGATCCCCCCGGAGAGGTAGCAGCCGACCGGCACGTCGGCCTCGAGGCGAAAGACGATCGACTCGATGAGCTTCTCGCGGATGCGCTGCACGTGGGTCTCGTCGGGCTCCTCTTGCGCCTTGCGCGCCTCGAGAGTGGGAAAGTCGAGGTCCCAATACTTGTGTTCGCTGAGCTCGAGGCGGCCTTGGCGGCGGCGCACGCGCAGGAAGTGACCGGGGGCGATGGCATGCACATCCTTGAAGGCGCTCGAGCCCGGCTTCATCACCTGCATGAGCTGGTGCAGGGCGGCCTGCCGATCGAGTTCACGCGGCACCGCGGGATGCGCGAGCACGCTCTTCACCTCGCTGCCGTAGACGAGTGTCTTGCCGTCGGGCGTGAGGTGATAGAAGAGCGGGCGGATGCCGAAGCGGTCGCGCGCGAGCAGCATCTCGTCCTCCACGTCGTCGTACATCGCGAAGGCAAACTCTCCCCGGAGGTGGGCAAAGAAGTCGCGCCCGTACTTGTCGTAGAGGGTCAGCGCGATCTCGCTGTCGCTCTTGCAGCTGTAGCGTGCGCCCTCCGCCATGGCGAGGGAGCGGTAGCGCTTGAAATCGTAGAACTCGCCGTTGGCGGTGAGGATCCTGTGCCCGTCCCGGCTGTGCAGCGGTTGCGCGCCGGTGTGCAGGTCGATGATGGTGAGTCGGGTGTGCCCCATGGCGAGCCCGCGCCCGCGGTCGACGTGCGCGTTGCGACCGTCGGGTCCGCGATGGTGAAGCGTGTCCATCTGCGCCGAGAGCACGTCCTCGGCGCCCTCCGGCAGCGGTTCGGAAGAAAAGTATCCAGTAATTCCACACATGATTGAAGTCGGGGGTCGAGACGTCGGGGGGTCAGGGAG
>JBKHAU010000388.1:0-3221 GCA_046542725.1 Opitutales bacterium | reverse complement strand
CCCGCCCGAGCCGCTCTTCTCTGCCATGCAGACGGCGATCTCGTGGCCCTCGAAGACAGTCCCAACGGGCTTTCCTCTGCCACCGCCGCCGGCCTGCGCACCCTTCTCGTGCCCGACCTTGCGCCCCTCACCGACGATCAGCGGGCGCTGGCCGTGGCGGTCTGCACGGACTTGATCGCGGCCCGGCAGTGGTGCGTCGCGCAGCTCGACGGTTGAGCGCGGGAGACACCGCCTATCGCTTCCACCGAATGGCGAAGTAGCCGCCGATCGCGCCACCGAGAATGTGGGCAAATTGTGCCACGCTGTCGCTCGTGGCAAAACCGACATAGATCTCGCGGCCGAGGAAGAGCAGGCACACGAGGGCAAAGGTGATGGGGACTGCGCCCGTCGTCACCCGCGTGTAGCTTGCGAGAATGATGCAGGCAAAGACCACCCCGCTCGCCCCCATCAGAGTGCCGGGTAGCACGAGCATGGGGAGGGCGGTGGCGAGGGCGGTCACCGCCGTCACTAGAGTCAGCTTTTTCCAGCCATGTTTCTCCTCCAGCATCGGGCCGATGAGGAGGAGGATCATCAGGTTGTAGGCGAGGTGGGTCGGGGAAGCGTGTCCGAGCACGTGCAGGAAAAGGCGGAGGTAACTGAGCGGGTTGAGCAAGTTCATCTCGTCTCCGACGCTGAAGAGCACCGCGCTGGCCCCGTAGCGGGTGACCGTGTTGAGTAACAGGACGACCACGCACGCCACCGTGAAGGTGAGGGTGAAGGGGGCGTTGTAGCTCAGCCGGATCGGTTTCATAGCCATGCGGAAGAGTGTCGCCTCCGGCCGGCGGCGGCAAGACAGGCCCCGAGAAAGCACGTTGGGAGTGTTCTCGCCGGCGAATGGGTTTGCGCCCGCCGCAGGTCCGCTTTTCATCGACGACGATGGCCTCGCCTGATCCTACCGTGTCTCCCCTCGAAGAGACCGACTTTCTCGGGTCGATTGCGGCGCTCACCGAGAGCCTCGCCGCGCGCCCCACCTGGGACGAGTACTTCATGGCGACTGCGCTTCTCATCGCCTCGCGCAGTAGTTGCGCGCGGCTGCGGGTGGGCTGCGTCCTCGTTTCGAGCGGGGAACGGGCCAACCGCATCATCGCGGCGGGCTACAACGGCTACCTTCCGGGCGCGCCGCATTCCAGCCAGGTTCGCGAGGGGCACGAGCAGGCCACCGTGCATGCCGAGCAAAATGCCATCTCCGACGCCGCCCGACGCGGTGCCTGCCTCGACGGGGCGACGGCCTATATCACGCACTTCCCCTGTATCAACTGCGCCAAGATCCTCGCCGCCGCCGGCATCCGCCGCATCAAGTATCGCTCCGTCTACCGCAACGATCCGCTCGTGGCCGAGTTGCTCGCCGGGGCGCGCGTCACGATCGAGGCCCTCTGAGCAGCCGTGCGCGATCTCGAGGACAGTTTTCGCAGCCTGCGCGGGCAGCTGCTCATCGCGCACCCGAGTCTGTTGGACCCACACTTTCGCCGCAGTGTGGTCCTGCTTTCCGAGCACTCGCGTGAGGAGGGTGCGATCGGGGTGGTCCTGAACCGGCCGCTCGACACCACCCTGGGCAGCCTTCGACCGCAGTTCGCGGATTCCGATCTGGGGGAAGTGCCGGTCTACGAGGGCGGGCCGGTCCAGACCGAGAGCCTCATCCTCGCGGCCTGGCGCTGGAACGCGGATGAGACCGAACTCAAGCTCCATTTCGGGATCCCACCCGAGCGGGTTCTCGCCCTCCTGGAGTCCGAGCCTGCGTATGAGGTGCGCGCCTTTCGCGGCCATGCCGGCTGGGGAGAGGGACAGATCGAGGGCGAACTGGCGGAAAACGCCTGGCTCGTTGCCCCCATGAGTACGGAACTGCTCGACTCCGAGCGGATCCCGGAGGCTTGGCGCAGCGGCGTTCTGAAGCTTTCCCCCGATTTGCGCTTCCTCGTCGACGCACCGGATGACCCCAGCCTTAACTAGACGGCATAGGGGGTATTCGTGCGAGTTCGGCATCGCGCTTGCGCCGCCGCGGTCAGAGGATGGAGGTTTTTATTCTGCAGCATTTGCCGCAGCTGGCTTTTCGTATGCCGCCTTCCGACGACTTCACATCTCCTCCTTCCCGCGAGACGCGGCCGCGGCTCGACAAATCCGGGGCCGTTCGCGTCCAGCTTGCCTTCGGCGAATTCACTTTCTTCCGCCACCATCTCGAGGCGCACGTTGCCGGCGGAATCGAAGTTGATCATCCCGAGGTCGATGCCCTCATCACGGTGATCAACGCGCAGTTCAACGGCCGTCCCTACGGGTATCTCTGCGTGCGCAGCCAGGCCTATGCGGTGAATCCCATGGCCTCCCGCCGTCTCGTCGAAGAGACCTCGGTGCGCGCGGGGGCGTTTGTGCTGACCTCGATCCGCTCGAAGCTCGTGATGGAGGCCGAAAAGCTCTTCTACCGGCTGCCCGTGGAGTCGTTCGACACGCTGGAGGCGGCCGAGGCATTTCTCGCCGGGCAACTCTCCGACGTGCTGGAAAACGCGCGCAACTAGCCGCTCATACGAGGTCCGCGAGGGAGGCGAAGTCAGCCTCGAAAAGGCGGCGATACATGCGCAGGGCGTCACTGTCGGTCATCGCCGAGAGGTGATCGCAGAGGAGACGGGCGCGCCCGTCGCGTCCACCCACGCCACGCGCACGGGCGGGAGAGTACAATTCATGGTCGTATTGGTGGGTTCCGTGAGGAAGACGAGGTTTGCCTGGTGCTCCGCAGCCGACAGGTGCAGGCCCAGGTTCGCCAGCATCTTGTCGAACCAATCGGCGTCATCAACGGTGAGGTACTGGACGTCACTCACGAGGAAGGGGACATCAGCCGCCGCTTCCGGCTCGATGAGTATCGGGTTGATCTTCCCTTCACTGCCAAGCGGGTCCAGTTCGAACATCTTGCCCAGTTCCCACTGCGTCATCCGCTTGCTGAAGTAGGCTGCGGAGTAGACCTGTATGCCCCGGGCGGAGTTCTGGATGGCTTCACCCAAAGCCCACATGAAGCTCTGCCCCTGCCGGATACCCTCCTTGCCGATGTCGAAGAAGACCCGGGGGCGCCGACCATCCGCCAGCCGGCAGCGCTGCAGAGGGGCATACAGGTTCTCCTTCACCCACGGCCCATCTTCGCGGGCGTAACTGATGAAAATGTCGTATTCTTTCGGTGTCGCCATATCCATGCCCCTTGT
>JBKHAU010000387.1:0-3229 GCA_046542725.1 Opitutales bacterium | reverse complement strand
CGCTCTTGAAGGCACCCCAGTCGGTAAAGACCCCCCAGGGAAGGAGAAATTCATATTCGAAGCCGACAAAGCCGCCCATCGGAAACCAGTCCCGCTGGACGGAGAAAAAAAGGATCAGGAGCGCGCCGAGGACATAGCCCGGGACGGCGTAGCCGGCAAAGATCACGATCGAGGTAAGGTTATCTACCCAGGTCCGGTGCTTGATCGCCTTCAGGATGCCGAGCGGGATGCAGACCAGATAGGTGATGATGACGGTCACGATCCCGTAGTAGACCGAGATCGGCAGCGCCCCGGCAATCATCGACCAGACGGACTCATTCCAGCGGTAGGAGTTGCCGAGGTCGCCTCGCAGGAGGTCGCCGAGCCAGACCACATAGGCGATATACCAGGGCTTATCGAAGCCGAACTGCTCGCGAATCTGCTGCAGTTGCGACTCCGAGAGCGCCTGGTCGGAGCCGCCCATCGCCCGTCCCGACGAAGCGTCGACCTGCTGCAGTTCCATCATCGCCTGCTCGACCGGTCCTCCGGGCACGAAACGGGTGATGGCAAAGACGATGAGGGTGATCCCCAAAAGGGTGGGCGGGATCAGCAGCAGGCGCCGCAGAAAATAAGCTCGCATGAATACGGAGGGTCGCTGGGTCGGTGGGAGAGTGTCTCCTTAAGCAGAATTCCCGCCCGTTTTTCGCAACCCTGCCGTCAGGAATACAATCAAAAACGGGCCGCGCGGCGCTCGTGTCGCCTTTAGCGCAGGCCCCGTGTCGCCTCGCCCCCGTAGCCAACGAGCTCGAGGTAGGCCAAGCCGACGTGCTCACCCCCCGCCCCTTGCACCGTGCAGGCGCCTTCCCAGTAGGCGAAGCCCGCCGAGCCGGTGGAGAGCTCCTGGGCTGCGAGGCGCGGACGCAGGGCAAAGGTGATCGACTCGCCGGTGCGCGGGTCCTCCGTCGTGAGGTCGACGCCCACGGGGTAGCGCGCGCCGGTCTCCGGACTCGTCCACCACTGCGCCGTCTCCCAGGTGAAGGCCTCCGCCCCGCGGTAGGCGACCTTCCCCTCCGGATCGATCCACATGAGGGCGGAAAACGGGCTCGGGGAGCCGTCCTCCCGGCGCAGGATGTAGGCCTTCACTTCCCAGCCGTCCTCGAGGTGGATCGCCGTCCAGTCCCAGCCCGCGAGGTCGTCCCCGAGCTGCTGGCTGGCGATTTCGTGGTCCATCCAGGCCTGCCCCGTCACCGCCAAGGTCTCTTCCCCGAGCACCACCGTGCCCTCCGCCGCGAGGCGCGACCAGGTGAGGTAGAAACTGCGCGCCGTCGGGTCTGCGCCCTTGCGCGAAGTGCCGTCCTCGCCGAAGCGCAGGAGCGCCTTGCGCGGCGTGAGCACGAGGTCCACCGCCACCTCATCCTCCACCGTGAAGACAAGCTGCATGGGGTGCTCCGCCGCCTCCCCGAGGGCGCGCAGCGACCAGTTGCCATTGCGCACGTCCAGTTCCCCGACCGCCGCGTCGGCGTCCCAGCCGCCGCGGTTGAGCCTTTCTTCGTGATGGAACCGCTCGCCATCGACATCCGTCACCGCCATGTGCGCGAGATACAGCTGGTCGTCACCAAACGCCTCGCCGCCGTCCGCTCGTTCCTCCGGCGGCCGCAGCGCGGAACGAAAGAACGTCGCCTGAAAGCCGAACTCCCGTCCGCTTTCCGCCGCGAGGTGCCCGGTCAGGTACCACCACTCGATCTTGTAGTCAGGATGACTCCCGTGATCCGCCGGAAAGGACAACTCTGCCCCCGGCTGCGGGACGAGAAAACCCTCCGCGGTGGTCGGCGGCACGCTGCCGCCGACCACCGCGGGAATGATGAGGGATAGGCCAAAAATGATGAATGATGGGTGATGAATGATGAATCGCGTCACCCTGCTCCGCCGCCGTCGGCCAAGCGCGCGCCCTCCGCTTCCATTCATCGCTGAGCATTCATCTCTCATCATTCCAGAAGCCTTCCCTGTCGCCGCCCCACAAAGTAGCCTACGGTCATCGCCATGACGGCGGTCCCGAGGGCGAGGAGGGCGAATTCATGCCAAGGCAGGGCCCAGCGCAGGGTCCAGCCGAAGCTCTGCTTGTTGATCACAAAGACGAGGAGAGCGCCCAGCGCGATGCTCGCGAGGAGGCCGCCGCCGAGGCCCACGCAGGCGATGCCGAGGCTCTCGAAGGCGGTCGCGCGGGCGATCTCGCGCCGCGTGCAGCCGAGGGTACGCAGGGTGCGCAGCTCGCGCCGCGACTCGCGCAGGAGGTTGCTCAGGGCGAGCGCCAGACCGCCCACCGCGACGGCGATGCCGATCACCTTGAGCGCCTCGGTGATGGCGAAGGTCTGGCGAAAAGTTCGCCGCACGAGCTCGCGCAGGGTCCGGTTGTCGCGCGCGGCGAGGCCGGGAAAGCTCGCCTCCAGGGCCTCGGCAGCGACCAGGGCATCCGTCCCCGGCGTGAGAAAAAGCGAGAGATTGGTCGCCGCGTCGGAGTCGAACCACGCCCCGAAGACCGGCCAGTCGATCCAGAGCAGCCCCTGCTCATCGCCATAGTCGGCAAACACGCCGGTGATGCGCACGGTCTCGCGTCCGCTCGGCGTGGGCACCTCGACCATCGCCCCCTGTCCCCAGCCGAAGCGCGCGACAAAGGCTTCGTTGACGTAGGCGACGGGCGTCGCGGGCGTCGCTTCTGCCAATTCTGTCGCCGGAGCGTCGAGCCAGAGGACCTTTTGCCGCCCCGCGAGCAGGTCATGCCGGCTCGCCCCGAGATAGGTCCGCTTGCCCTCGAGATCGATCGGAAGGACGCGAAAGGGGTCGACCTCCGCCACCTCCGGCCGCGCCGCGATCGCCTCGATCACCGCCGGCTCGAGAAGAAACTCCTGCCCCATGCTGCTCACGGCCCGACTGGAGAGAAACACATCGGCCTGAAAGCGCACCTCGATCCACTCCTCCATCGTGCGGGCAAAGCTGCCCACCAACACGCTCATCGCCGCTGCCATCGCCACCGCGACATAGAGACCGGCGGCCGCCAGACGGTGCCGGCTGGTGGCATCGCCAAGGCGTGCCCGCGCCAGACGCAGGCTCGGAAAACGCCCGTCAAACGGCCGCAGCCCGCGCGCCAGTGGCCCGAAGAGCGCGCCCACCACGAGCGTGCCGCCGACGAGCCAGGCAAACGCCGCGCCATAGCCCGCGGCCGGGAACCGCGCTCCCCCGGCCAGCTCGACCG
>JBKHAU010000386.1:0-3231 GCA_046542725.1 Opitutales bacterium | reverse complement strand
GGCGGCGGCGAGGCGGTGCGATGGCCGACGGGGACGTCGGCGCTCCCGGGGCACGCCGTCTGCGATGGTGCGAGCGGGCGGGCATGGGGTCTGGAAACGACCAGCCCACGCCATCCCGCGTCTCCAGGCCGACGGGGACATCGGCGCTCCCGGGGCGCAGGCCGTCTGCGATGGTGCGGGCGGGCGGGAATGGGGTCTGGAAACGACCAGCCCACGCCATCCCGAGTCTCCAGGCCGACGGGGACGTCGGCGCTCCCGGGGCGCAGGCCGTCTGCGATGGTGCGGGCGGGCGGGCATGGGGTCTGGAAACGACCGGCCCACGCCATCCCGAGTCTCCGGGCCGACGAGAACGTCGGCGCTCCCGGGGCGCAGGCCGTCTGCGATGGTGCGAGCGGGCGACGAGACCAACGGGGTTTGATCACCCGCCAACCGGCTTTCCGATAGGCAATCTCTTCGGACGATGGCGGCACTCGGGCCCGAGGAGCGTGCGTTGAAGCGCGCTCCGCCCCCTTTTTTCCCGCTAGACTACGCTCCCCACCCGGGAACCGGCGTCGGCCTGCAGCGCAAAGTGACGCAGGAGCCGGACCGCCGCCCCCGGCTCGGTCGCGAACGCGCTGCCGAGGAACGACTCGCTCCGCAGATCGTGCAGTCCCTCCACCTCCCGCAGGCTGGCGTCGACCTGCGCGAAGCCCATCGACCAGTCCTGGAAGGTCCGTTCGGGGATCGATTTGCGATAGATGCGGATCACGCCGTGGTGCCGCGGATCGCGCGCGATGCGCCGCTCGAGCGCATCCACCGCGGTCGCCGGGCCCTCCAGTGCCTGCATGAAGTTGCCATCATGATAGAGGAGCATGCCGGTAATGCCGGCCCGCTGGTTGTTCACCCGCGCCTTCGAAAGCATCTCCACCAGCTCTTCGCGCCGCAACATGCGCGACGCCGAGCTGACGTAGACGAGGGCTATGAGCTCTTCCTCCATCGGTGCAGAGTCTTCATCGGCCTTTCCGCAACGCTTTTCAGTCGGATGCCTCCATTCGGGATGAAGACCCCGCCCAAGTCGACTCGCCCTAGTCTATTTCCCTCAGCCTTCCCCCGTAGAGCCGGACGAGCCGCTGCAGCTCCGCCTTGTCCGCTGGGCGCATCTGAAAGCCTACGAAATGCAGCCGGGCCGGCTCCGGCAGCCCCTCTTGGAGCCGCGCGAGGTCCCTTGCCAGTTCATTCCACGGCACATGCTGACTCCCCCCGGTCAACGGGTTGTTGCGCTGGAAGCTGCCGTCGGAGACGATAATGACCGCGTCGGGCGCAGGATCGAGACGAAAGGCCGCTTCGAGGACTGATTGCAGACCATTGGGCTGGCCCCGCGTCCATCCCCGCGCGCTTCTGCCGTCCGTCCGAAACTCGGCCTCGAGCCAAGCCAGGGCAGCCTCCTTGTTGTTCATCGTGGCCGTGACGAGATAGTCGCGAAAGGTGTCGTAGTGGCGGGAGAACTGGATGAAGCCGAAGAGCGTGTTGGCGTTGAGTTGGCGCACGGCGTCGGCCGCCTCCTCTTTCACCGCGAGCATCGAAAGCCCCGCGCGCTCCACTCGGGTCTTCACCGATTGCGACACATCGAAGCAGATGACGATGCGGCTGGCGCGTTCCTTCAGCCCGAAAAAGGAGATCTCCGATGCCGCCGCACCAGCCTCCCCGAGTCCTCCCAGCAACCCCGACTGTCCGAGCAAAGCACTGGCCTCGAGGAGAGGGGCGTCCATCAACACCGGATTGAATTCGACCGCCGGCAGCTCCGGCATGGGCGGCAGGCTCTGCGGGCGCAGACTCTCCACGCTCAACCGGTCGAGCATCGCAGGCGGCGGCGCCATCTCCTGAAACTCCGCCACCGCGACCTGATGCTCCAACTCGCGCTGCGGAAGAAAGATCGTCTTGCGCGCGCTGAACTCCGGTTCGCTGCGAAAGACAGGTCCAATGACCACGACAAACACCGCCAGCAGGAGGACCAGGCCCTGCGCCGCCAACGCCAGCGCCAGCGCCCCCACCCCCAAGAACTTGCGCGGCACAGGCCGAATCGACGAAACCATCGCCTCGCAGCCTGCAGGCGGCCACCCCGCTGGCAAGGCTAACGCCACTTAGTTGTCGCCACTCCTCCTCTCTCCAAAATACCCCAAAAACCCTCTTGACCACTCCGCCCCAAAACCTAGCTTCCCCATCTTTCCCTCAAGGGGTAGTAGCTCAGTTGGTTAGAGCGCCTGCCTGTCACGCAGGAGGCCGCGGGTTCAAGTCCCGTCTATCCCGCCATCTTTCAAAGAAGCCGTTGGTCATCAACGGCTTCTTTGTTTTTTGGATCTCATACTTTACACGGATTCTACACTAAGCCCCCGACCGGGCCCCTGAATCCCACGCCGCGATGCGCTGGGGAAACAGCAGAAGAAGGAGCGACGAGGGGGAGCCACCACACGAAGGCATCCAATCCCGACGGGAAGAGCGGTATCTCACGGCCATGCAAAACGACTTCTCCCTTATCGAGTTCGGAACACATCTGTGAGCCTACGACGTGGACCTCGCCATCCACCTCAACAGCAACCGCGGCGAAAACCTGTGATCCTGTCGGAAGTGGCTTCGGTGGAGGCCATAATCAGTTCTCCCTGGCAGAGCTTCTCACCCGCAAAAGTCGCATTGAACACGTCGGGCCTTAAAAACGCGTGTCAGGCTGCGCAGAGCACTGGCAGTGGCCGGGCGAGGTAAAGGACCGGCCTCTGGACCGGCGCGAGGGCTCGGCAAAAGGCGCTCCACAGCCACGAAAAGAGGGCAAAAAGGGAACCTTCCCGCAGCCACTTGCGGAAGTTCCACGCCGCGGCCGCGAGGTGAGCGTTCAGGATGCTCCCGGCGAAGCCCTTGAGGTAGCAGCGGGCCATTCGGAAGTCGCTCTTGAGGTGTCCGATGACCGGCTCGATCGCCGCTCGCCGAGCCATCCGTTCTCGGTGCTTTCGTTTTTGGTAGGCGTTGCGATGGCTCTGTCCTTTGCGATAGGGCTGCACAATCTCGGTCGAGCCCACCCGCGTCTGGCCGGCGTAGCCGCGGTCCACCAGCGCGCTCTTGAAGAGTTTGCCCGCCCGCGTGGTGGCGCTGGCGAGGGTCTTCGCCAAGGTGTCGCCGTCGTAGAGGTTGTCTTCAAAGCTGGCGACCCCGACGATCACCGTGCTCTTGGCCAGGGCCGCGAAGCCCGCCTTGCGTCCCCAC
>JBKHAU010000385.1:0-3239 GCA_046542725.1 Opitutales bacterium | reverse complement strand
ACGTCGCCGTCGGCGTTGGGAAAATGGATACCGGGCCCCGTGCCGCACGAGGTCCCACGCACGGGGTTTTCGCCGTCGACGCGCTTGCGTTCCTTGCGCTGAAACGCTCCGCGTTCGATCGACTTCATCAAGCAATTCCGCTCTTGTCAGGAGTGATCCCGGGAGCGCCGACGTCCCCGTCGGCATTGAGAATTTGGATACCGCGCGCCGCATCGAACGAGGTCCCCCGCACGGGGTCTTCGCCGTCGACGCGCCGGCGGTCTTTTTCCGCTGAAACAGGCCGCGATCCCACCTGCGCCGAACGCTCCGCCAGCCGAACCTTCTTGCCCCCATCGAACCACCGCCTCGCAGGCGTGCGGGTCCGATGCCGTTGGATCGATTTCATCAACGACTGGCGCCCTCCAGGATCGTTGTTTGGTCGAAGGCCCACCATGCGACAATCCTGGCCGAGGGGCATTGACCAGGCAGTCCGCAGGACTTTTCCCGCCATCGCTTGAGTCACTTAGGCCCGCGCCAGCCGGCGCGAGCCGGGTCCCGTCGAGCGGCCGCGTCATCTCGCGCGCGGAGTCGCGTTCCTCGACGTAAGAGGCTGACCGTCAGGCGCGTGGGCCAGCCTCCCGACTTGCCATGCACCGCCGCGATGGTCATACCGGGCGGTACGTTTTAACGTCCTTCCCGCAGTTCTCCCCGTAACCCTCCCCTCTGCACCCCGGCATGGAACCTCATCTCTATCTCAGTCTGATTCCCGAAGCCCTTGTCTTCTCCCAGCTCGAGCCCGCGCAGTTTGGCAAATACCTCGCCATCGGGGCGAAGCGCCTGACCGAGGGGCCCGCCATCTTCTTCGAGCTCGATCCGGAGTTCCAGTGCGAGGCCTTTCGCCTGCGCGAGGCGCGCGAGAAGTGTGTCGCGCATCCCGACGGCTCTCCCCGCCGCTCGAGCTACGCGGGCATTTACATGGTGCTCGCGCAGGTTCCCGTGCCGGCCCTGCGCAGTCTCTACCTCACCACCGCCGACGGGCTCACGCTCGAACTCACGAGGGAGCACTATACCCCCCATCGCGAGGGCGGCCTCCATCTATACCAGGAGATCTGCCCGGTGCAGCCACGTGTCGCCAGCCCGCTCGAGCCGCAGGACTTTGCCCGCTACGTGACCGATCCGGCCAACGCCGTTTCCCTCCCCCGTCTCGCCTTTTGCGAACTGCGCCTTGGCGGCCTCGCCCTCGACCCCGAGCGCAACGACGCCGCCAACCTCCCATACCGCAACCTCAACCACCTCCGGGAATGCCTCACCGCGCTCAAATACAAGAGTGACAAGCTGACCAAGATCGTGATGCGGGACATGGATACGAACCGCATCTTCCCCGTCATGACAAACGGCTTCTTTGTCGGGGACCAGGACGACTTTGCCTACTACCCCCTGCCCGCCGAAGAAGCCCGGGAGACGGTCCACTACCGCTGGTTCAACTCCGCCCAGCGCTCGATTCGGTATTAGAAAACTCGCGACAAAGGGCGCTCACCTCCGCGCCAACGTTCACCCCCTCCTCCCTGCCCATGTCACTCCTTCTCCCCCTGCTCGTTCCCCTTGTCGGTCTTTTCGGCCTCTTCGTCGCCTACCGCATTTACTGCGCCATCCTCCGCCTACCCGCTGGCGAAGGCCGCATGCTCGTCATCGGAGAGCAAATACACCAGGGGGCGATGGTCTTCATGCGCCGGGAGATCTTCCTCATCGCGATCTTCTCCCTCATTGTCGGCGTGCTCCTTCTCCTCAAGGACCCGTGGGAGGCACTTGCCTTTTTTCTCGGGGCGCTGGCGAGCACGACGGCGGGCTATGTCGGCATGTATGCCGCCACCCGCGCCAACCTGCGCACGACCTTCGCGGCCCATCAAAGCGGACCGGACAAGGCGCTCACGACGGCCTTCTTCGGCGGCTCCATCATGGGCCTGACAGTGGCCTCGATGGGGCTGCTCGGAGTCGGAGGGCTGTTCCTCTTCTTCGGCCGCTCGCTGGAGGATGTCCACATCATCCACGGCTTCGCCATGGGTGGCTCGCTCGTGGCGATCTTCTTCCGCGTGGGAGGCGGCATCTTCACCAAGGCGGCGGATGTCGGGGCGGATCTCGTGGGGAAGGTGGAGAGCGGCATCCCCGAAGACGACCCGCGCAATCCCGGGGTGATCGCGGACAACGTGGGGGACAACGTGGGTGACGTCGCGGGGATGGGCTCCGACCTCTTTGAAAGCTACTGCAACGCGATGATCGCGAGCATGGCGATCGCCGCCGCCACCCTCGCGGCGATCGCCGATGGCTCCGCTCCCACGGCCGAAACGAGGCGTTTTCTGGGGCTCGTCGCGACAGCCGACGACGGCCCCGCCCTCCTTTTCCTTCCCCTCGCCCTCGCCACCACCGGTCTCTGTTGCTCCCTCGGGGGGATCGCCCTGGTGAAGCGCTTTGCCGGGTCCGCCCCGGCCCTCGCCCTGCGCGCCGGGACGATGAGCGCGGCGGGGCTCTTTGTCCTCCTCGCCCTCGCCGTCACCATCCTCCTCGGGATCTCGCCCAAGGTCTGGGCCTGTGTCCTCGCCGGCACGGTGGGCGGGGTCCTCATCGGCCTCGCGACGGAATACTACACCGGAGGCAAGCCGATGCGCGAGATCGCCGGTTCCTCCCGCACCGGAGTCGCCACCGTGATCATCAGCGGTCTCGCCACCGGCATGCAGTCCGTCGTCGTGCCCCTGGTGACGGTGGCCGGTATCCTTGTGGTGGCCAACGCCTTTGCCGGCCTCTACGGCGTCGGCATCGCGGCCGTCGGCATGCTCGCGACGATCGGCATCACGATGTCGATCGACGCCTATGGACCGATTGCGGACAACGCCGGGGGGATCGCCGAGATGTCCGGGCTCGGACGCGCCACCCGCGAAATCACGGACAAGCTCGATGAGGTCGGCAACACCACCGCGGCGATCGGGAAGGGCTTCGCGATCGGCGCGGCCTCGCTCGCGGGCCTCGCCATCATCGCTGCCTACATCAACGTCGTATCGCACCACCAGCCCGACTTCACCCTCCTTCTGAGCGATCCCCGTGTCCTCACCGGCATGTTCCTCGGCGGGCTCACGCCCTTTCTCGTCAGCTCGATCACGATGAACGCAGTGGGCGAAGCGGCACAGGAGATGATCGAGGAGATCCGGCGCCAGTTTCGCGAGATCCCGGGGCTGCTCGATGGCGATGCCGAGCCCGACCGCACCCGC
>JBKHAU010000384.1:0-3243 GCA_046542725.1 Opitutales bacterium | reverse complement strand
GGTGACGTCTCGCTTTCGCGGGAGGCGGCGGACCAGAGCCCCTGCAGGTTGGCGGCGAGGCCATTGGGACGGGAGGAGGCGATGAGGAGGTAGCGCCCGAACTGAAAGTAGAGCGCCTCCAGTCCCGGATCGCGCGCGCCGGCCTGGAGGGCGGCGAGGCGGGCGGGGGTGGGGAGGGCGACCTGCGCGGGGGGCGTCTTCCCAAGATCGAGTGCGAGGCGTCCGAAGAGGGCGGCGTGGTCGGCGACGTGAGCGGCGCGGAGGGCGTCAATCGGCTGGGCGCGAGCGGCTTTCAGCGCGGCGGCGGTGTCCCCGGCGAAGTCGCGCCCGAGAAAATCGGGCCAGGCGCGATGGCCGCGGTAGTTGGTCCCGGCGGTGAGGTAGAGTGTGACGGTGTCGCAGCCGTCGAAGACAATCGCGTCCTCTTCGAGGGTGGCGCTCCCTCCCTCCGTCTCGGCGGCGAGGCGTGCCCCGTAGGCGAGGGCGGCCGGACCCTCGGGTCGAGGAAAACGCCCGTGCAACCACAGCGTGTCGTCGCGCACCGTGAGGGAGGCGTCGGAGTCGGGACGGCTGAGGGTGGCGGAGAAATCGAGCGCGCCGGGGGTGGAGGCGGTGAAGCGCAGGACCATCACCTCGTCCGGGTGGCTCACGAAGGCCTCGCGGCGGAAGCTTGTCTCCGCGATCCTATACTCGACCGTGGCGATGCCGGTGCTGAGGTCCAGCGCACGGCGGTAGTCGGAAACCGCGCCGGTTGGATGACGAAAGGCGAGGTCGAGAAAGGCCAGCATCTGGAAGGTGCCGTAGGCTTCCCCGACATGGTGCCCGTCCGCCGTCTCGAGCGCACTGGTCTGGGTGGCGGAAACGAGCGCCTGGGCCTCCTCGAGGCGGCCCGCGAACATGAGGGCGCGGATCTCGTCGAGCGCCTTGGCGGCGGCCGGGCGGTTGGCCGCGGGATTGGGCCAGCCGGACCAGACACTGTCCTCATTGAGGGGAAGGCGGTCCCGCGCGACGCCCCCGGTCAGGAGGAGCCCCATGCGACCATGGCCGAGAGGCAGGCCCTCGTTGATCGCGTCGGCGGCGGGTGCGTCGAACCAGATGACGTGTTCGGGGGCGGCGAAGAGCGGTCCGGTGGCGAGAAGGAGGAGGGACACGTGGCGAAGCTTCATTCCACCTCGAGGGTGAGGGTGGCATCGTCGAGACCGTCGGCCGTGGCGTGGATTTCGATTGGCCCGCTGGCGTCGCGTGTGCCCCGCACGATGAGGACTGCCTTGCCGTAGAAGAGATGGCGCTGGTCCGCCTGAAAGGGCTCGTAAGAGAGCGGGTTGCCATTGCCCACGGCGGCGATCGAGCCGGCGCCGGAGACATCGAAGTGCACGAGCGCATCGGAGAGCGGATGGGGCCGGCCGTCTTCGTCGACCGCTTCAACCGTGATGAAGGACAGGTCCTGCCCGTCGTTCGCGAGTTCGATGCGGTCGGCGGAAAGGCGAAGCGCGGCGGGTGCGCCGGTCGTCTCGACGAGGGTCTCGCCGATCTCCTCGCCATCCTTGTAGGCGACGGCACGCAGTTCGCCGGGTTCGTAAGGAACGTCGTTCCAGCGCAGACGGTAGTCGTAGGTCACGTCGTAGTAATCATTTTCGACGTTTTCCGTGAAGACGCGGACGCGGGCGAGGGCGGGCACGGTGTCCTCTGTTGTTTCGAAAAACTGGATACGCAGATGACGCGTCTCGGTCTCGATGCGGTGGAAAAAGCGCCGTGGTCCGCCCCATTGGGGGAACGGATTGGTGGGCTTCTCCGCGAGGGTCTGCCAGCGGCGGCCATTGTCCGAGGCCTGGAGGCGCCAGCCGTAGAGCTTTTCCCGTTCGGGGGTATCGATCTGCACGGTGCGGATGGCCTGTCTGCGGCCAAGGTCGACCTGCCACCACGGATCGGTCGCGTCGGCCGGCGCCTGCCAGGCGGTGTCCTCGGCGGAATCGAGGGCGCGGGCGGGTGCATGGTCCTCCGCACTGGCGCTCGCGCTCGCCGTATTGCCGGAGGCGAGGTCGTCGGCGCGGTCGGGCACTTCGCCCTTGCGGCGCACGCCGAGAGAGCGGCCGTTGAGGAAGAGTTCAGCCGAGTCCCCATTGGTGTAGACAAAAACCGGGACGTTCTTCCCTTTGCGCTCCGGCCAGTTCCAGTGCGGCAGGATGTGCACCGTGGTCTCGTCGGGGAGCCAGTGGCTGCGGTAGAGGTAGAAGCGGTCCTTGGGGAGGCCGACGAGGTCGACGATGCCGAAATAGGAACTGCGCGCCTCGGCGGCGTGCGGGGTGGGCTCGCCGAGGTAGTCGAAGCCGGTCCAGACAAACTCACCGGAGACAAAGTCGTCCTCCTCCATGAGGCGGAACTCGATGTCGGGGATATCGGACCAGTCGGCCGCGCTCAAATCGTAGGAGCTGACCTGGGCAGTGGATGAGCGGTCGGTCGAGCGATCCGGCAGGTCGGGCTCGTAGTAGCCGCGTGTGCTCACGGTCGAGGCCGATTCGCTGTAGATGAGAGGGCGGTCGGGGTAGAACTCGCGATAGCGCGCGTAGCGGCGCGCGTAGTTCCAGCCCGTGAAGTCGAGGGCCGCGAAGTTCTCCCCGTTGACGAGGGCAGGGATGTGGCAGCCCTGCACGACGGGGCGGGTCTCGTCGAACTCGCGCACCATCTCGGCGGTCATTTCGACAAACTCCGGGGTGATGCCGTCGTTCTCGGGGCCAGGGAGGATCTCATTGCCGGTCGACCAGACGACGACGCTTGGGTGGTTGCGGTCGCGCAGAAGGGTGGCGCGGATCTGCCGATGGGCGAAGGGTCCGAAGGCGGGTTCGAGATCCTCACGGCCGGCGGTGGAGTCCCATTTATCGAATACTTCATTGAAGACGAGGAGGCCCATCTCGTCGCAGAGCTCGAGGATGTCGTGGGCGGCGGTGTTGTGGGCGGTGCGGATGGCGTTGACCCCCATCTCCCGCATGATCTCGAGCTGGCGCTCGGCGGCCCGGCGGTTGAACGCGCCGCCGAGCGGCCCGAGGTCGTGGTGCATGTTGACGCCGAAAAGCTGGACGCGGCGGCCGTTGAGATGGAAGCCGTCGTCGCCGGTGAAGGCGAAGGTGCGGAAGCCGACCGGCGCGGTGTCGGTGTCGACCACATGGGTCCCGACCCGCACGGTCGTCTCGGCGCTGTAGAGATGCGGGTGCTCGACATCCCAGAGGAGCGGGTCCTCGACCGAAA
>JBKHAU010000383.1:0-3256 GCA_046542725.1 Opitutales bacterium | reverse complement strand
GCCGCACGCGGCCCGCGGAGACGCGACCGCGCGACGTTGGCCCATTCGCCGGGAAAGGGGAGGCGGGCGCACAAAAAAGGCGGCCCTGCGCGAGGGCCGCCGGGGAAAGGCGTGCTATGCATCGAGCAAAAAGGCCGGCTCCTCAGTCCTGCGGGAGGTTACGGTGGGCCCAGTTGTTGAGGAGTTGCAGCTCGTAGTGGAAGGGCTCGTCGCGACCGATGAGGCGCGCGGTCTGGAGGTAGCCAAGGTCACGCAGGTTTTCCGTGCCGCGGGCGATCTCGTTGCCCTCGCTGTCACGCAGGACGTAGGAGAACTCGAGACGCGGCGGATAAATCGCCTCGACATAGCGGATGTCGGCGAACTCCCGGTTGCGCCACGGCTGGATGTCGCCGGCCATGTCGATATCGGTGAAAGTGAGTTCGAGGGTGCGCTCTTCGCCGACGATGGATTGCAGGCGGGAGGCGCGCTCGAGGGCACCTTCGAAGACCGTCCGGGCGTTGGCCTCGGAGCGGCCGGAGATGGAAAAGTCGGTGAAGTCGTCGAGGCCTTCGAAGTGCGGCACAACGGCGGCGGAAGCAAGGGTGGTGCCGGCGAGGGCAAGGAGGGAGAGGAGGGTCTTCATGGTTTCGTTCTGGTTTTGTTTAGAGTTCGCTGAAGAGACGTCGATTAGATGCAAAATGCTCGAAAAATGATCGCCCGCGACGCCTCCCCTGCGCCGCGGGTGGAGGGGACTCAGCCCCGATTGCGCTCGAGAAGGATGAGCATGACCAGACCCAGAAGCACACGGTAAGCCTGGAGGTCGTCCATCTCGCCGAGCTTCTCGAGGGTGAACCTGCCTTCCCAGAAGGCCGGCTCCTTGCGCGCACGGACCAGTTCGGTGCCGTCGGTCGAGGTCACGAGGTAGCTCGGGTGGAAGAGGTAGCCGGAAAGCATGCCGAGGAAGGGGACCTCGCCGATCAGGCTGTCGCCGACCTTCGCCCAAGGGTTCTCCTCCCGGATCGTCGCCTCGTGGGTGCCAGCCTCATCCTCGAGGAGGTACTTGCTTCGCCAAAGCGAGCGCATGCCTTTGCGCTTCACCGCGCCGAGGTCTTCACCCTCCGCGGTGCGGAAGCGGTAGCTCGCGTTGAAATCGAGAATACGGTCCGCCGCGATGTCGAAGAGGGGATGCTGGCGCGCCTCGTCGAGGTAGACCTGGACCGACTCCTTGAGCTTGAAGGCCTTTTGGCGAATGTAGAGGACGGGCGCGCCGTGACGATCGGTGACGCTGAACTGCGGGGCGATGGCGACGATCTTGAAGCGCAGTTCGAGGGGAAAGGACAGTTCGTTCATGCAGGATGGAGAGGCTGGGTGGGCCGGCGCGAGGTTGCACGCTCCAAAGCGCGTCCGCCGGATTGCCCCGCGAACGTCCCTTCCCATCCTCGCCGCGATGGAACTGGACCTTACCGCCCGCTCGGGCCCGCACAACTACGACCTCCTCACCCAGACGGTCACGCCCCGGCCCATTGCCTGGATTTTGAGCGAAAACGAAGACGGCTCCCTCAACCTCGCCCCGTTTTCCTATTTCAATGTCGTCGCGAGTCGGCCCGCCCTGCTCTCCGTCTCGATCGGTCGGCGCCGCGATGGCACCCCCAAGGACACCTCTGCCAACGCGCTCGCGGGACGCCCATTTGTCATCCACCTCGCCTCCCAGTCCCTCGTCGACGCGCTCAACGCCTCGGCCGCGCCCCTCGCGCCAGGCACCTCGGAGCTGACACACCTCGGCCTCGCGACGGTGCCGCTGGCGGGCTTTCCGCTTCCGCGGCTGGCCGACGCCGCCGTCGCCTACGGCTGCCGCCTGCATCAGGCCGTCGATCTCGAGGCCGTGCCGCAGACCCTCCTCATCGCCGAGGCCCTCCGCGCGTATGTCGACGATGCGGTCCTGACCGACACCGCGACGGTCCTTCCCTCCGTCGACTATGCTCGGCTCGATCCCCTCGCGCGGCTCGGGCGGACCGCTTATGCCGGCCTCGCAAAGGCCTTTGAGCGCGACCGGCCGACGGGCTGAAGAAGTGCGACAGATTGACCCTCAAGGATCGCAAAAGGCGTCCGTTCGTCCCTTAGTGGGGCGCGGCAATTTTCACAACACCTTGTGAATAAGCGCATTAATGGCTTCCCCCGGCCCGGCCCGCGAACTGCGGGAGAACGTGCATGAATATCGACCTCAATCGCTTCACGGAAAAGGCGCGTGCGGCCGTGATGGGAGCACAGGAGGAGGCTCGGGATCGATCGCACCAGCAGATCGGCACCTGGCACCTCCTCGCCGCTCTGCTTACCCAGGAGAACGGCCTCGTGCCGGCGCTGCTGCGCCATCTCGAACTCTCCGAGGCTGCCCTTTCCCTCGCCGTGCGCCGCGAACTGGATCGCCTGCCGCAGGTCAGCGGCGCGGTCGACGCTTCGCGCATCTATATCACGGAAGGTCTCAATGACGTCCTCGCCCGCGCCGGCAAGGCGGCTGAACGCCTGCGGGACGACTTTATCTCGGTCGAGCACCTCTTTCTCGGGGCGGCGGAGTCGGAAAAGGAGCCGGGGGTACGCAAGTTTTTCGAGAGCTTCGACCTCACGCCCGAGCGCGTGCTCGGAGCGATGAAGGCGGTGCGCGGCAGCCAGCGGGTGACGAGCGAAAACCCCGAAGCGACCTTCCAGGCCCTCGAGAAATACGGCGTCGACCTCGTCCAGGCGGCACGTAGTGGAAAAATGGATCCAGTCATCGGGCGCGACGACGAGATCCGCCGCGTCATCCGCATTCTCTCCCGCAAGACGAAGAACAACCCCGTCCTCATCGGCGAGCCGGGGGTGGGCAAGACCGCGATCGTCGAGGGGCTTGCCCAGCGCATCGTGCGCGGCGACGTGCCGGAGGGCCTGAAGGACAAGACCGTCTTCGCCCTCGACCTGGGCGCGCTCATCGCCGGCGCGAAGTATCGCGGCGAGTTCGAGGAACGACTCAAGGCCGTCCTGAACGAGATCAAGCAGTCCGAGGGGCGCGTCCTGCTCTTCATCGACGAGTTGCACACGATCGTCGGGGCGGGCCGCACGGAGGGCTCGATGGACGCGGGCAACCTTCTCAAGCCCATGCTCGCGCGCGGCGAGCTCCACTGCATCGGCGCGACGACGCTCGACGAGCATCGCAAATACATCGAGAAGGACGCCGCCCTCGAGCGCCGCTTCCAGACCGTGATGGTCGACCAGCCGACGGTCGAGGACACGATCTCGATCCTGC
>JBKHAU010000382.1:0-3264 GCA_046542725.1 Opitutales bacterium | reverse complement strand
TTTTCGGCGTTTCTGTTCGCTATCCTCTTGTTCGTCCTGTGGCAGCTCAGCGAACACTCGAGAGTCCGCGGAGAGAAGAGGATCCGTCAGACCCGGACCCCGAGGAAGTGGAGTGACATGCCGATAGATTTTGACGGACCTGAGGTTTCAAGTGAAAAAATGAAGCGCTTCCTCGAGCAGGTCTCTCAAGACCCAGAGTGGCGTCTGCATCTATTGGCAACCCGGGCTGAGGGCGATCGGCACTGGCGATCGGCACTGGGTGAGGACCGACGGGGCGGTCCTTGTCGAGTCGCAGGCGCTCGACGGTACCACGGAGGGTTTCTTTCTGGACGGCGCGGCGGCGACGGCCTACCTCAAGGCGGTCCTCCGGCACGGTGAGAATAGTCACCTGCTGTCCGGTCTGATGGAGGGCACGCCACGATTCGGGACATCGATTGCCAGCGACGAGAGCTTGCTGCGAGGGGCGGGCCTGGAGCCGAGAGAGTATACTTGGGAAGACGTCGACCATCTGATGGGTTCCGAGGAGGCGGATCCGGCTCGTTTCGAGCTCCTCGTGTTGGCCGCCGGATATCTACTTCTCAAGGAGAACGGCGGCGTGTGGGATTTTCGTCGTGACGGAGAAGTCTGGGAGCCATGGGTCGTGCTCCCGAACGGTAGGCCAATACCCGTCTTCAAGATCGTTTACGAAGAGGCAATCGAAGCTCCGCAGAACGGTGAGCAGGGAAGCATCGCAGTGACTCATCAGCGAAGCCCTGTGGCCGCGTGAGAGTCGTTTGCGAGATCGTTTCCGGTCTATGGCTGGTCGGAAGATCCGAGATGAAGACGACGCGCGGGCCTGTCTCGAGGCGGCCGCGCGCGCAGGCGTGAGCCGACGAGACTGGGCCCGGGCCCACGGGGTCGACGGGCGCTCCCTGCACTGCTGGCACTTGAGCCTTCGAGGCCCGAGCGGAAGGCTGAAGCCGCCGGCACCCGTTCGGCTGGTGGAGCTCGTACCCGAGGTTCAGAGCACGGCAGGCGGTGGCGGCTTCCTGGTGAGGACCGCGGACGTCGAGATCGAGCTGGGTGCGGACTTCGACGAGGTCGCGCTCGGCCGACTGCTCCGGGTGGTGCGCGCATGCTGACGCCGCCAAGCGGGGTGCGCATCTTCGTGGGCATCGAGCCCGTCGACATGCGCGGCTCGTTCAAGTCGATGGCGGGCGCGGCTCGGCGGCTCGGGCTCGAGCCGCTCGATGGCCACTACTACCTGTTCTTCAATCGCCGCCGCCGGCTCTGCAAGATGGTCTGGTTCGACGGGTCGGGCTGGTGCCTCTTCAGCAAGCGCCTCGAGCGGGGGACCTTCGAGCTCCCCACCGTTCCGGCGGGCACCACCCAGGTGAGCATCGACCCCGGGACGCTCGCCGCGCTCCTCGAGGGCATCCCGCTGCAGGCCCCTCGTCGAAAGTGGTTCCGCCGAAAGGCATCTTGACTTTCTTCAAGACGAGGGATCGACACGATCGATCCCTCGTGATCTCTTCCCGGCGTGGGGGCGCGGCATCACGCTGAGCAGCGGGCCGTCGACCTCGCGCGCGAGAATATCGAGCTGAGGGGGCAACTGGCAGAGGCCCACGCCCGCATCGCCGAGCTCTCTCTTCAGGTCGCCCGCCTCAGCGAGCAGGTCGCCCGGGGGAACGAGCGCCTCGCCGAGCTCCTCGCGATCGCCCAGCGCAAGCAGCGACCGACCTCCAAGCCGGCTCCGGAGCCCCGGGCGCCCGCCCATCTGAGCGCCGAGGAGAAGGCGCGCTTCGAGAACCGGCCCAAACCGCCAGCGCCTCGACCCCGGGAGAAGAAGAGTAAGAAGCCAGTCAAGCCCACCGGCCGAAAGCCCGTACCCGAGCACCTCGAGGCCGAGGAGCACACCGTGGCCCCTTCGGCCTGCCCCTGCGGCTCGACCGAGCTGGACCTCGTCGACGAGGTGGTCGAGATCAAGCTCGACGTCGTGAAAGAGCACCAGCGGCGGCGCGTGGTGAAACGCAAGACGGGCTGCTGTCGCCGGTGCGGAGAGCGGACGACCGCCCGCTCGCTGCCGGCGCCGTTCGCTCGCTCGAAGGCGACCTGCGAGTGGCTCGCGTGGCTGGTGCACATGCACTGCGTCCTGCTCGTGCCGCTCGACCGCATTCGCCGTGACCTTGTCGCGCGCGGCATCTCCGTCGCGATGAGCTACCTCGTCACGCAGCTCGAGCGGGCCTCGGACCTCCTCGGGCCCATCGACGGCGAGCACTGGAAGCGCCTCCTTCAGAGCGACTGGATGGCGACCGACGCGACCGGGCTGAAGGTGCTCGTCCCGAAGGTGCCCGGGAGCCACAACGGGTACATCGAGGCGTTCCGAAACGACTCGATGGTCGTCTTCCAGTACGAGCCCGACAAGGGCGCAGAGATGCTCGCCGCCAAGCTCGCCGCCTTCGAAGGCGTCCTCGTCGCCGACGCCGAGCACCGCCACAATGCGGTCTTCGCCTCGGGCGCTGTCCTCGAAGCCGGGTGCAACGCCCATGGTCGGCGAAAACTCCGGGACGCGGAGAGTGTGCAACCTGCGTTGGCCAAAGAGGCAGGCGCATTCATCGCGGCGATCTATGACACCGAGGCCGCGGCGAAGGAGAAGGGTCTCGAGGGGCGAGCGCTCCGCACATGGCGCCGGCAAAAGGTCAGGCCCCTCCAGAAGAAGCTCTTGGCCTGGATGAACGCGACCGAGCCGAGCCTCACCCCCGACGACGACCTCGCGAAGGCCATCCGGTACTACCGGAACCACTGGCAGGCCCTCTTTCGGTTCGTCGATCATCCCGAGATCCCCATCGACAACTCGGCGACCGAGCGAGAGTTCCAGAGCTTCGCCAAGCTCCGCCACAACCGGCTTTTCGCCGGGAGCACCGAGGGCGCGCACAGGATGGCCACGCTCCTGGGCATCGCTGCGACCTGCCGCGCGGTCGGCGTCGACCCGCAAGCCTACCTCGCCTGGGCCTTCACCCGCCTGGGCACCCATCGCGACGTCTTCGGCCTCACTGCAGCCGAGATGACCCCCGCGGCCTTCAAGCAGACCCTGGCCTCCTGACCTCCTCCTCGGTCGAACCGCCGGCCCGCAGCCTCGTGCTGCCCAACGATAGCCGCCCCGAACATCCCCCGCTCCACCTTACCCCGGGCTCACACCCGACGTCTCCCCGGCCTTCGCTGATCGGTCACGGCGCATTCGGCGAGGATGCCGTCGCGGTCCGGGTGGAGTCCTCGGTCGACTGT
>JBKHAU010000381.1:0-3267 GCA_046542725.1 Opitutales bacterium | reverse complement strand
CCCGGCGCAGGATCTGGCCCACCGCGAACAACTGCTGACCGTCACCGTGCGCGACGCTTCCGGCGCGCTCCTTCCCGCCACCGACGTGCGGATCGAGACGATCGACCCGGAGTTCCGCTGGGGCACCGCCGTCACCGCCGCGCGCTTGCGCGACGAGCACCCGGAAACGATGCGCGCCCTCAATCGCTATTTCAATTCGATCACCTTCGAGAACGACATGAAGTGGTCGTCCTACGCCAACTCCACCGTCGCGACGCGTGAGGCCTACCGTCAGGCGGTTGAAGGCATGTCAGCCTTCGGGGGAACCCAGCCGCTGCGTATCCGCGGACACGTCACCCTCTGGGCAAACCAGGCACCCTACAACTTCAACACCACGTCCCTCAGTGCCGAGCAGATCCGCGCGCTCATCGACGCGCACATCGAGGCCTACCACACCGAGTTCAAGGGAGCCGTCACCCAGTACGACTTTTACAACGAACCGCGCAGCGAACGCGCGCTCATCCAGAAGCTGGTCCCTTCCTCGAATTGGGCGGAGGGCTCCGCCACTTCGGGCGTCGCGCAGGCGGAAATCGACGAGGTCGCGGGCTGGTTCAAGCGCGCCGCCGAAGTCGATCCCGAGGCCGTCCTCTACATCAACGATTACAATATCATCAACAACTGGGAACCGGACCATCGCCGCGTGCGCGCCTACAAGGACTACATCGACCGCCTGCGCGACGCCGGCGCGCCCGTTGGCGGGATCGGCGTGCAGTGTCACATCGACCGCTACGTGAGCCATGCACAAGTGAAGGATCGGCTCGACATTCTCGCGGCCCCGATGGCGCCCACTGCGCAGCATCCGGAGGGATTGCCGGGACTTCCCATCGAAGTCACCGAACTCGATATCAACAACCCCGCGAACTGGTATGGCGGAACCTACCCGAGCGCCGACGTTCAGGCTGAGATCATCGACAATGTCGTGCGGGCCGCCTTCGAGCACCCGGCCGTCGTCGGCCTGACAATCTGGGGGATCAACGACGGTTACCACTGGCGCGACAACAGTGTCCTGTATGATGCGAGCGGTGCCCTCAAGCCCAGCGGACAGGCCTTCGTCGACCTCGTGCGCGGCGCCTACTGGACCTCCGAAGAAGGCCAAACCGATGCCTCCGGCCAATTCGCCCGCACGGTCTTTCGTGGCACGCTGCGCATCTCCGCGCGGGTTGACGGCCTGGCACGCTCGGTCGAAGTCTCCGTCGGGAAAACTGCGGCGACGCTCGAGCTCACACTGGAGGAGCCCGTCGGCGCGATCGAAACCTACGGCGACTGGCTCGACCGCCACTGGTTCACCTCGGTCGACGACTTTGGCCAATACGCCGATCTCGACGGTGATTTCATCAATAATTTCATCGAATACCTCACCGGTTCCGATCCCGCCGTCGCCGGCTACCGCCCTGCCGCCGGCGAATTGAGCGCAAGCGGGGCCGAGTTTCTGGTGCAGATCCCCATCCGCACGCACTGGACCCAGCGCCTCGGCCTCGTGCCCTGGGCGGCGAGCGCGAGCGCCGGCCCCCTCCAGGCATGGGTGCCCGCGGCCGGAAGTCCGCAATCACAGGGGACGAGCGGCGATTTCGAGGTCTTCGAACTCCGACTCCCCTCCGACGCCGCGGCCGCCCGCTTTTACACCTTTACGTTCCCGCGCGATCGCGCGCTCACTGATTAGACATAACACAGGGCGCGGCGGCGGCGCCTGACCGGCTGCGGCGAAGCCGGGCCGTCCTCTGTGCCCGGCGCTCTCGCGCATGTGCGGCCGCGAGGTCGTTCTCGTCCTTACTCCGAAGGGCCCCAGCGGTGGCTGAAGGGATAATAGATGAAGACCGCGCGCCCGACGATGGCGTCCTCGGGGACGTAGCCCCATTCGCGACTGTCGGCGCTCTCGTCGGAGTTGTCCCCGAGGGCGAACCAGGCGTTCTCCGGGAGCTGCAGCGGCCGGGCCAGGCTGTAGCGTCCGTCGCCCGTGCCGTAGCCCTCGTAGTCGCCTGTCTGTTGCGCGTTGCGCACAAAGACCTCGCTCGCGTCGGCCGGTTCGCCGTTGCGCAGGAGGTCGCCGCCCTTGAGCACATTGCCGTCGACCACCTGCAGGGTATCACCGGGCGATCCCCCGATGCGCTTGATGTAGTATTTTCCCCGTTCGCCCGCGCTCATCGTGCGAATGTCCGTCGTGTTGAAAACGAACGGCTCGCCCACCTGCGGGCGGCGGAAATGGTAGGTAAAGCGGTCGACGAAGAGCATGTCGCCGGTCAGGATGTCGAAACTCAGGACCGGGCCACCATCCTCCGGCACGCGCAGGCCGGTGTGCAGGACGTAGGGATAGCCAAACTCGTTGCGCGCGAGGTAGGCGCCCTCCCCTGCCCGTTCGAGGATCTGGGCGAGCACGTCCTTCATCGGAAAGTCGGCCGGGACCTTCAACTCGATCTCTTCGTCACCGACGATGAAGCGATAAAACGCGGCGGGACCAGGGAGGACGAGGAAGCGCATGCCGGGGGCGTTGCGAACCTGTCCTTCAGCGAGAAAAACGCGGTTGCGGCTGCCCAGTTCGAGCGCCAGCTGATCGGGAAAGTGTCCGCGCCCGGAAGCGCCCGCGCGCTGGATCGCGGCCACCGTTTCGATCGGGAGGATGAGCTCCTCGCCCGGCTCACCGGAGATTGTCCGGTTCCCCGCTCCCAGTTGGGCAATGCGCAGGACGCGCTCGGGCAGGCTCGGGCGTTCATCCTCCACATAGACCTCTGCGGTGAGCCCATTGTAGGTCGGGTACATCGAGTTGGTGGGGATCTTGAAGGGCTGCAGGAAAAAGGTCCGGATACCCACCGCGACAATCGCCCCGACCACGATGAGATCGACGTATTCAGTCACAAAGCCTCGTGGATAATGGCTTCCCCCCACTTGGCGGAGGCGCTGCTCGAGAGGCTCGACGGCCGCGCCGATCGTCTCGGGCGAAGCGTCGGGGGCTTTGATCGCGGCGGCGAGGGCGGCTTGCTGGGCGCGCAGTTCGGCGAGGTCGCCGGCAGAGAGCACGTCGCGGCGGAAGTGGTCGACCTTGCGGGCGAGTTGAAGCCACTCCTTGCCCTGTTTGCGGGCCTTCGCCAGCTTGCGGTTGAGAATAAAATCGAGCATGCCGGCGGCGCGGATTGAGCGTTAGTTGGTCGACTTGAGGATGTCGATGAAGGCTTCTTGCGGAATCGAGACCTTCCCGATCTGTTTCATGCGCTTCTTCCCCTCCTTTTGCTTTTC
>JBKHAU010000380.1:0-3286 GCA_046542725.1 Opitutales bacterium | reverse complement strand
GCCACCCTTGAGGTTGCGCAGGGCCGGCTCGCGGAGGACGAGCCATTCGTCGCCTGCGGTCTTGCGCCGGGCGTGGTACTTCGGTGGCAGCTCCCGCCGGGCACCGCGCCGCGGGTGCTCGAGCCCCTCGCGCAGGTATTTGCCGGTCAACGACGCGGGATTGCCCGCGAGGTCCTCGAGCGAGCCGTTGCCGAGGATGTGGCCGCCGTGGATGCCCGCGCCGGGACCGAGGTCGATGATGCGATCGGCGTGGCGCATCGTGTCCGGATCGTGCTCCACGACGAGGAGCGTGTTGCCCTTGTCCTTCAACTCGTGGAGCGACTTGAGGAGCCGGTCGTTGTCGCGCGCGTGCAGGCCGATGGAGGGCTCGTCGAGGACGTAGAGCACACCCGCCAGGTTTGAGCCAAGTTGCGCGGCGAGACGGATGCGCTGGGCCTCCCCCCCGGAAAGGGTGTTCGTCGAGCGATCGAGCGTGAGGTAGTTGAGCCCCACCTCGTCCATGAATTCGAGGCGCTCGGCGATCTCCGCGCGCAGGTCCTTGAGAATGGCCTCGCCGCGCTTGTCGAGCTTGAGCCGGCCGAGGACGGCGAGCAACTTCGAAGGCGGAAGAGCGAGGAGCTCGGGCAGGTTGTAGCGCTTGCCGTCGCGACAATGCAAATACACCGCGCGCGACTGCGGGTTGAGCCGCGCCCCGTCGCAGGCGCGGCAGGTCTCGCCATCGTTGAAACCCGCGGGCAGGCGCTCGAAGCGCTCGTCCTCGCGCATCCAGTCGTAAAGGTTGCCATGGCCGCGGCAGGCCGGGCACCAGCCGCGCGCGCTGTTCCACGAAAAGTGCTTCGGATCGAGGTCGGGATAGGCCTCCCCCGTCGTCGGATCGGTCCGCTTGGTCGAGAACCAGGAGAGCAGGTTGCCGGTCGCATCGGCGAGAAAGGCCGCGCCCTTGCCGAGACGGAGGGACTCGTCGAGGAGTGGCTCGAGAGCGATCGGCTCGCCCTTGCACTCGAGGGTGAAGGCGCCGTCTTCCGCTGCCTCGCCGAGGCGGCACTCGCCGACGACGACCTCGACGTCGTGCTCGCGGTAGCGGTCGAGCTTCTTGAAGCGATCGACGCGCACCATGCGGCCGTCGCAGCGCAGGAGGCTGTAGCCGGCACGCGCGGCCCAGTCGGCGAGCGGCTGGTGGTGGCCCTTGCGCCCGCGGATGAGCGGGGCACAGAGGTAGGCCAGCTTCTGCTTGCCGGCGGCCAGTTCACCGAGGGAATTGCTCAGATGCTTGCGGATGGCGGAGCGGCTGAGGGCGAGGAGCGGCTCGCCCGTCTTCGGGCTGTGCTGCACGCCGATGCGGGCGTAGAGAAGACGCAAATACTGCGCGACCTCGGTGATCGTCGCGACGGTCGACTTGCGGCTCCCGCGCGTGACCCGCTGTTCGATCGCGACGGTCGGGGCGATGCCCGTGAGGGAGTCGATCTCAGGCCGTGGGAGCTGTTCCACGTACTGCCGCGCCCAGGGCGACATCGACTCCATGAAACGCCGCTGCCCCTCCGCGAAGACGATGTCGAAGGCGAGGGACGACTTGCCCGACCCGCTCACCCCGGTGACGACGGTCCACTCGCCGTGGGGGATGGAGACGTCGAGGTTGCGCAGGTTGTGCTGGCGAGCCCCCCGCACCTCGAGCGCATGCACCCGGCTGTGCTCGGAAAAGGAATACACGCCGCCGGCCTCGGCCACCTTCAGACCTTCCGCATCCTTCGCTCCGCCCAGTTCGGCACGGAGAAACTTCGCGGTCTCGGTCTCGAGTCCACGCAGCTCGTCGGGCGACCCGGCAAAGACGAGTTCACCGCCCGCATCGCCCGCCCCGGGTCCGAGTTCGATGAGCCAGTCGGCGCTCTTCAGGATGTCGAGCTGGTGCTCGATGACGACGAGGCTGTGCCCCGCGTCGACGAGGCGATGGAGGACGGCGAGGAGCCGCTTGACGTCGTCGCGGTGCAGCCCGGTCGTCGGCTCGTCGAGGAGGAGGAGGGCGGGCGCGGCCTCGTCGGCGAAGCGCCCGAGGTATTTCACCAGCTTGAGGCGCTGGGACTCGCCCCCGGAGAGGGTGTTGAGGGGCTGGCCGAGGGGCAAATAGTTGAGCCCCACATCGATGAGAGGCGCAAGGGCACGGCGCACCTTGTGCTCGTCGGCAAAGAACTCGATCGCCTCGCCGGCGGTGAAGGCGAGGACGTCGGCGAGGTTCCTCCCGTTCCAGTTGATCTCGAGGATCTCGGGCTTGAAGCGGCGGCCCTCGCAGATCGGGCAGGTGACGTAGACGTCGGCCATGAACTGCATCTCGATGCGCTCATGGCCGAGGCCCTGGCAGTGGTCGCAGCGACCCTGCCCGCTGTTGAAGGAAAACTGACCCGCGCTGAGCCCGGCGGAGCGCGCCTCCTCGGTGCCGGCAAAAAGGTTGCGGATGGGATCCCACGCATCGACGAAGAGCACGGGGGCGGAGCGCGGCGTGCGGCTGACGGGCGACTGGTCGACGAGCACGATCTCCCCAAGGTTGTCGGGCGTATCGATTTTTCGGATACTCGCTGGATCCTCCACCGCCTTGCCGGCATGGGCGAGGAGCCCCTCGTGAAGGGCGTTCTCGAGGAGGGTGGACTTGCCCGATCCGGAGACGCCGCTGAGGGCGACGAAACGCTGCAGCGGGATGGTCACGTCGAGCCCGCGCAGGTTGTGCTTTTCGATTCCCCGGAGGATGATCGCGGGGGTCTTGCCGCGGCCCTTGAGGACGACGGGGCGGCGTGTCTCTGGCAGCGGGATGCTCGCGCGGCCCGCGAGGAAGGCACCGGTGAGGGAATCGGGATCGCGCAGCATTTCCGGCACGGTGCCCTGGAAGACGATGCGACCGCCCTTCACCCCGGGCTCCGGACCGACCTCGAGGACCTCGTCGGCCGCACGCATGACGGCCTCGTCGTGCTCGACGACGACGACGGTGTTGCCCGCGGCGGTGAGGCGGCGCAGGATGCCGATGAGCCGGTCGATGTCGCGCGCGTGCAGGCCGACGGAGGGCTCGTCGAGGACGAAGAGGGTGTCGACGAGGGCGGTGCCGAGGCAGGACGTGAGGTTGACGCGCTGAGTCTCCCCCCCGGAGAGGGTGCGCGAGCTGCGATCGAGGGTGAGGTAGCCGAGACCGACCTGGTCGAGGTAGCGCAGGCGGGTGAGGATGGCGTCGAGGGCGAGCTTGAGACGGTGGTCGTCGTCGGGCGCCTGTTCCGGGTGGAAGCGAAGCGGATTCGCGACGTACGCA
>JBKHAU010000379.1:0-3291 GCA_046542725.1 Opitutales bacterium | reverse complement strand
CAGTCCCGCAGGACCGCGGCCGCCCGCCCGACCTGGGCGGCTGCTCTGGAGGAGGCGTGGGCCGCACTGAAGACGCCGGAGGCGCTCCCTTCAGGACGGTTAATCCCGGAAAGCAGGCGCTTCTGGAGGGTCCGCCTCCGGCGGACTGGCCGCGCCCAGAAGAGCGTTGGAGCGGACGCAAATCCGCACGAGGAGCGCCGGATACGGTCGCTCCAGATGGGTCGCGCGAAGCGCCTGGGCCGCTCCCGGACTGTGACGATGAACCAAAAAAAAGCCGCCCACTTTCGTGGGCGGCGCTTCCAAGTGCTTAACCAAACTACAAACTGAACTGAAACTCGACTAATTTGCTGTTCAAGGAGGTAGATCGACTCAGGACGGAAATCGTTCAAAGCGTTCGCGAAAAAATCGGGCTTTGACGAAACTTTCCCATCTTTCCGGCGGCCTCTGCGGGCCGGCTCGCTTCAGAAAAGCGGACCGGCGGCGGCGGATACGGCGGTGATGGGGCCAGAGTCGCCCACCGAGTCGAGCGCCTGGTCGGCCTTTTGCATCATGGCGCGCAGTTCGCGATAGAGTTCGTCGTCGTTGATGAGTTTGCCGAGGGTGCCTTCGCCGGAGTTGAGGCGGTCGGAGAACTGGCGGAAGTTCGCCACCGTGGCGTCGATCTCCTCGGCGATGGCATCGTCGTTGAGCAACTGCCCCAGCGCGCCTTCTCCGTTCTCGATCTTGCGAAATACCTCACCGGCGTCGGCCAAGGTGGTCTGCGCATCGAGCGCGGCTTGCTTGATCTCCTCGACCGCCGCCACGACGTCGTTGTAGGCCGACGGATCATTGATCAGCTTGCCGAGAGTGCCCTCCTGATCGTTGAGGCTGGCCGTGAGGTCTTCGAGATTGGTGAGGATGGAGTCGACCTTGGAACGGTTCTCCGTCACCAACCCGTCGAGGTTGGCGAAGAGCGACTGCATCTCCTCGCCGCCGAAGCTGCCGAAGGAGTCGGCCAGGGAATTCAGCTTTTCCCCGAGTTGACCGACTTGGGCAATGATCGCGTTGAGGTCAGCGGTTTCGTGCGTTTCGATGCGATCGCCTTCGGCGAGGTAGGTCTCGGCTCCCCCGAACGAGATGGAGACGTAGTTTTGGCCGAGCAGGCTCGCCATCGCGATGGTCGCCACCGAGTCGGCCGGGATACGCGTCTCCTCGCTGATCCGGAGCTGAGCGAGCGCTTCCCCGTCGCGCAGTCCGGTCGCCTCGACCGAGCCGATGCGCACGCCCGCCATGCGCACGTCCGTGCCCGACGTCAGGGTCTTGAGATCGCTGAAGACGGCTTCGAGTTGATAGCCGCTCTCCGAGCGGAGACGCCCGTCGCCGATAACGGCAAAGACAACGTAGATAAGGGCGAGGCCGCAGACAAAAAAGAGGCCGACGCTGGTCGCTTGGAATCCCTGCTTCATGATGAGAAAGATTGGGTGGAAACGGAGCGATCACCCTCTGCCCGAGGGGCGCGAGGGGCGATCTTGGGATGGAGAAAGGTGCGCACGTCCTTGTCGTCGCTCGAGGAGAACTCCTTCGGCGTGCCCTCGAAGACGAGGTCGCCGCGCATGAGAAGGGCGGCGCGGTCGGCCACCCCGAGCATGAGATCGCGGTCGTGGGTGACGACAAAACTGGTCGCGCCCGTCCGATCGCGCACCTCGGCAATGAGTTCGCTCACTGTCGCCGCCGTCACCGGATCGAGTTCGGAGGTGGGATCGTCGTAGAGGATGACCTGGGGCTCCATGACGATCGAACGCGCCACGGCGACGCGCTTGCGCATGCCCCCGGAAAGCTCCGCGGGAATCTTCGCTGCGGCATCCTGCAGGCCAAGAGCGTCCATCGTCTGGTTGACCCTTTCGCGAATCTCGCTCTCGCCGCAGATGCGGTGCTCGCGCAGATAAAGGGCGAGGTTGTCGAAGACGGACATGGAGTTGAAGAGGGCCCCGGCCTGGAAAACCATGGAGGTCCTCACCTTGTGGTGGGTGGCGGGATCGGCCGCATCCATCCCATCGATGAGGGTGCGGCCCCGCGTTGGCCGTTCGAGACCGATAAGATGCTTCAGGAGGACAGACTTGCCTGAGCCACTGGGTCCCATGAGGGCATAGATTTCTCCCGGACCCACCGACAGGCTCACCCCCTTCAGTACATCCTGGGAGCCATAGCTTTTGTAGAGGTCGTCGATCTCGAGCGCGACGGGCTTGCGGTCAGCGGGCATGGGCAGCTTCAGGTTTCGATGAGCACGGTGGTGACGAAGTAATCCACCGCGAGGATGAGAGTGATGGAGAGCACGACGGCCTTCGTCACGGCGCGGCCGATCTCGCGCGGGCCGCCGGAGGTGCGCAACCCGACCGTGCAGCAGACGACGAGGATCAGAAGTCCGAAAACCTGCCCCTTGATCAAGCCATCGATAAGGGCATCGACCGTCACGAACTCCCGCAGCGTGTTGTAGTAGAGCTCGCTGCTCAAGCCGATCCACGGTACCGTCGTGACGACGATCTGACCGCCGATCCATCCGGCGAGGATCGAAACGGTGGTGAGTATCGGCATGACCAGGGTGATCGCCGCAAGGCGAGGCAGGACGAGCATGCGCTCCGGCGGAATGCCCATCGTGCGCAGCGCGTCGACTTCCTGATACACCTTCATCGAGGCGAGTTCCGCTGTCGTGGCCGAGCCGACCCGGCCAGTGACCATGATGGCGGTCATGACCGGCCCCAGCTCGCGCACCATCGCCACCCCGACAATCGAGCCAATGTACTCCATGATCTGGATGGCGCGCATCGCATCCCCGATTTGGAGGGCCAGAACGGCACCGATCGACACGCTCAGAAGGGCCACGAGGGGAACGGTGGCATAGCCCATGAACCAAGCGTGGTCGAGCCAGCGCCTCCACTGCCGGGGCAGCGTGGGCAGGTGCGTGAGCGCGCGCGCGGTGAGCAATACGCCCTCTCCCACGCCCCCAAAAAACGATTTGATAACTGAGATCATGGCGATGTCTCCCCGGCGCCTTGCCAGAGGAAGCTCCAGCGACTTTGGCCGTTTTCCACCTCGCGCGCAATGAGCCCGCGCAAAACACTCCAGCTGCGCGCGTCCGCACGCTCCTCGTGGCGATAGAGGGGGCCGATGGTGAGACGCTCCTTTCCGTTTCCCCCGTCCTCGTGGACAATGAGGTTCCAGAGGATGCTCAACCGCTTGTCCGCGCCCCGCCGGTCGTAGCGATAGAGCGCGAAGAGCGGAGTCCAGGTCTCCCGCACCTCGGGATTTGAGGGA
>JBKHAU010000378.1:0-3298 GCA_046542725.1 Opitutales bacterium | reverse complement strand
ATTGGCCGCGATCCCGGCGACCTCGATGCGCGCGTCGGTCTCGAGGACCATCGAGATGAGCCGCCGCATCATGACGGCATCGTCGACGACCAATCCGCGAAGCTTGGGCATGGCAGGCTGATTCCGGGTCAGGTGAGCACGCCAATGAGGCGCAACTTGTCGAGGAACATGGCCTCGTCGAGCGGCTTCATGAGGTAATCGTCGGCCCCCGCGAGCATCGCTTCGGTGACGTTTTCGAAGCTGCTCTGGGCGGTCACCATGAGCGTCTTGAGCCCGCGGTAGGCGGGATCCTGGCGGAGCTCACGCAAAAGGGTGATGCCGTCCATGCGGGGCATGTCCCAGTCGATGAGAGCGGCGTCGAAGGGACCGTCGGCGCGGAGACGCTCGAGGGCCTCGAGGCCGTCGCCGGCCTCGCTCGTCTCCATCCCCTGTTCCTCCGCGTAGGCGCGCAGGATGGAGCGCATGGTGCGGGAGTCGTCGATGATGAGAAGGCGCATGGTAGGGTGTTTCAGGAGTAGAGGCCGGTCTGGCGGAGGGGGGCGTTGAGGACCGGGGAATGCCCGCCGGCGCCGCCCTCCTCCACGATGGCACGCAGGTCGGCGGCCAGCTTGGCGAGCTCGCTGGCGGCGGTCAGGGTATTGGAGGCGCCCTCCGCACTCGTCCGCGAGAGGTGCGACACGGTCGTGATGTTACGGGTGATGTCGGCGCTGCCCTGGGCCGCTTCGGAGGCGTTGCGCGCGATTTCGTTGGTCGTGACGGACTGTTCCTCCACCGCGCTCGCGATCGTCGTCTGGATATCGTTGATGCGGGCGATGACCTCCGAGATCTCGCCGATCGCGATGACGGCGCCCGAGGTGTCGGACTGGATCGCTTCGATCTTGGCGGAGATGTCTTCCGTCGCGGCGGCGGTTTGCTTGGCGAGTTCCTTCACCTCGTTCGCCACGACGGCGAAGCCTTTGCCGGCCTCGCCTGCGCGGGCCGCCTCGATCGTGGCGTTGAGGGCGAGCAGGTTGGTCTGCTCCGCGATCGAGGTAATGACCTTGATGACCTCGCCGATCTCGTTGGAGCTCTCTCCGAGCTTGCGCACCGTCTGGTTGGTCGAGTCGGTCACGCGCACCGCATTGGTCGCGACGCGGGCGGCCTCGGCGGAGTTGCGCGCGATCTCCTTGATCGACGCGTTCATTTCCTCGGCGCTGGTTGCGACGGTGGCGACATTGCGGGAGACCTCTTCGCCGGCGACAGCGGCAGACTCCGCCTGCCGGGTCGCTTCCTCCGTGCCTTCGGTCATCTGGCGAGCGGTGGCGGAGAGTTCCTCGGAGGCGGAGGAAACGGTGTGGGAGTGGTTCATCACCTTCTCGAGGGTCTCGCGCATCTGGGCGTTCATGCGGTCCTCGCGGGCCTCGCGCTTGCGCTCCTCGGTGACAATCGACCAAGTGACCATGGGCCCGAGGTAGGCACCCTTGGCGTCCACGATGGCGGCCGCCTGCAGGTTCATGATTTCGGTCCCGATCTTGAACTCGGCGGAGTGGGGAAGGTTGCGCGGGTCGGCGAGGATCTTGCGCTGGACCGACGGGTCCTTGTGGAAGATATCGATCGAGCTGCCCACCACGCCGTCCGCCTTCACGGGGAGGAACGGCTCGATTTTCTTGAGCGTCTCGCGCGAGGCCGGATTGAGGTAGCGGATGGTCATCTCGGGGTCGGCCACCATGATGTTGATGGGGGCGTTTTCGACCACGTTGAGAAGGCGGGCGGCCTCCTTCTGCTGCTGGGCGAGCTGCGCCCAGTCGACCTTTTCGGCCTGGAGGGCGTCGCGCATGCTCGCGCAGGCTTCATTGAAGCGCCGGGCGAGCTTGGCGATCTCGTCGTTGCCCACCACGGGCAGTTCGGCTTCGAGCTCGCCGCGGGCGAGTTGGGCAATGGCCCCGCTGGCGGCCGAGACGGACTGCGCGAGGCGGTGAAAGAGAAAGGCCATGACCGCGATGGTGAGGGCGAGAACGAGCCCGCCGACGAGCAGGGTGCGGCTCATGAGCGAGCCGACGACGGCGAAGACCTCGTCCTCGGTGGCGCGCACGAGGGTGGCGGTCCCGGAGCCGGCGAAGCCCATCACCGGCTGGCTCCTGGCATAGGCACCGATCTGGAAGAAATCCTTCCCCAGCTCATCGCTCTTGCGCTTGTGCCGCGCCCGGCCGGTCCCCGTCGAGGAGCCCTGCGGATCCACTGCCTGCTCCGCGAGGGCGACGCCGGCGGTGGCGAGATTGAGCGAGAGGACATCGTCGAGAAACGGAGCGAAGCTGCCCCGGTAGGAAGGGTCGACATCGACGATGACCCGCCCCTCGCGGTCGAGAACGGTGATCTCCGCGCTCGCGATCTCCTGGTCAGCGAGAAACCGATAGCTCTGCGCCGCGATGGCCTCAATCGCGTCGCTCGCGAGGACGTTGTGCCAGTAGCCGCGGAGCTGTCCCTCGCCGTCGTGGATGGGGGCGGAGAACGTCATGTTCCAGGAGGGGGCGCGGGCGCCGTAGACCTCTTCGACGAAGCGGTTGCGATGGGGCGCCTGCATATAGGTCCCGGTGAGCGCGTCGGGCGCTTCGTAGGTCGTGAACTCGCCCGCCCGGACCGCCTTGAACCACTCCTCCCCGGCCATGCCGGCTCCCAGGAGAGCGGCGGCGCGGGGGAGCGGTCGACCTTGGGCATCGACCGAGTTGACCGCCACGACGGTGCCCTGTGGGTCGACCACGAGGGCGAGCGAATAGCAACCGTAGCCCGTGATATAGCCATCGAGGGCTCTGACGATCTGCCGGCGCGCCGCCTCGTCGAGAGTAGTGAGGTCGCGGTGGGCGGTCGTATTCAGGGCGAACGCCTGCACGTCGCCATAGCGCTCAAAGAGGTTTCGATCGATCGTGTTCTGGATCGAGTTGGCCGTCGCCGCGAGGGCGCCGGCGCGCTGCCGCTCGATCTCCGGTGTTTTGCCACGAATGGTGAGGAAGAGGGCGGCGACGATCAGGACCACAAAGGCAATCGTCGGGAGGAGGAGTTTTTCGCGCAGGCGCATGGCGTTGATCGGAGGGCGGAAGATGAAAAGGGGGCGGGCCGGGCTCAGGTGGAAAGATCGGCGGCCCGCTCCACGTCGAGGAGATGGAGAAGGCGGCCGGACAGCTTGAAGACTCCGGGCACGAGGGCGCAGGCTTCGGGCGAAAGCGATTTCGGCGGGGCCTCGAAGGTGCTCTCCTCGACGTCGATGACATCGCCGACGGCGTCGGCCAAAAGCGCCACCACACCGTCTTCGGTGGGCGTCACG
>JBKHAU010000377.1:0-3308 GCA_046542725.1 Opitutales bacterium | reverse complement strand
GCCGTCCGGCCGCGGGAATGCCCCGTCATCCTCGAGGGCGACACCGCGAGCGCCAGTCTGCCGCCCTACTCCGCCAGCGTGCTCACTCTCGAGCTGCCCTGAACGCGCCGCCGTGCCCTCGTCTCAGCCTCCAAGCAGCTCCGGATTGAGTTGCCAGATCGTGTGGCAAAGCGCCGCGGCGAAGGTCACCCAAGCCAGGTAGGGCACAAGGAGCCCCGCGGCGAGCCAGCTCCGCCGCGCAAACACCGCCACGGTAGCGACGAGCGTGATCCAGAGCAGCATGATCTCGACAAAGGCCCAGGCCCCTTCCCGCCACTCAAAAAAGAGCCAGCTCCAGAGCCCGTTGAGCACCAGCTGCACGGCATACAGGGCCAGGCCCCAGCGTCCCCCCTCCCAGCCCGCCTGTCGCCAATAGAGCCAGGCCGCCACCGCCATGAGCGCATAGAGCACGCTCCACACCGGGCCGAAGAGCCACCCTGGCGGCGCCCATGGTGGCTGCGTCAACTCGACATAAAAATCGCCCGCGCCGGCGGAGGCCACCCCGGCGAGCGCGGCGACGAGAAACGTGACCAGCAGGCTCCCCCCGAGGAAGAGAAGGGACGCCCGTCGAGGCGGGGCCGATCCGGTTGCTTTTCGCATGCTGCTCTCTGCCATGGGGCAAGGTCCCCCACTTCGCGCCCGGCGCAAGCCGAGGTCTATCTGCGCGCACGCACATCCCGCACGAGTGGGCGACCGCGGGATTTGGAGGCCGCCCGCGTCCTGCCGCGGAGCGTCGCCCGTCCGGATCGGCGACCGCAAGCGAAGGCCGCGCACCCGGCCTCAATCCGTCCGAGGCTCCCGCAGGGCACTTTCAAGAACGGCTGCCGGGGCAGTCTCGAGGGTCTGATCGTAAAAACTCCGCAGGCTCTCGGGACTGCGCACGGGGTAGTCTTCGGGCGGGCCGGCATAGCCGATCCAAAAGGTCTTTCCGTTGGCCTCGAACTGCCGGGCGGCCGGATCCCAGTCGGTCGAGAGGATCCGGCGGGCGGTCGGATCGACCAGCCACCAGGTCGCCGGCGCGGCGGCGGGGGCCGTAGCGGTGGAGCGCACCGCGAGTTCTGCAGTGATGGTTCAAACTCGAAACAAGGGCGTGTTCGATGGGTGTAAGTCGTTTTTGAAATCGCCCGATCGATCGACCTCGCAGACGGATCGTCGCTTCGGGGCGGCGCCGTGGCGGACGGGGACGTCGGCGCTCCCGGGCTCTCTCCTGGGACGTTCTTCGTGCAAAGAAACATCATGGGGTGAAGACAACACACGGGGATCGGCCCCCAGAAAAAAACCGAGGCCGCCGGAAAGGCCCCGGCCAGGCAAGTCGAAGGCGCCCTCAGCCCTCCGCCGCGCTCCCCGCCGCGTCGGCGACGAGACCGTGGGTGACGAGCGTGCGGCGGAGGGCTTCGCGGGAGACGGGTTTGGTGAGGTAGTCGTTCATGCCGGCAGCGAGGCATCGCACGCGGTCGGCCTTCATCGCATGGGCGGTGAGCGCGACGATGGGCACATCCGCCGGGGTCTGCCCATCGCCGCGCTCACGCAGCCGGCGGGTGGCCTCGAGGCCATCGAGCCCGGGCATCTGCACATCCATGAAAATGAGGCCATACGGCGCGGTGGCCGTCATGTGGAGGCATTCGTAGCCGTCCGCCGCCTCGTCCGCCTTGGCGCCGAGCCGGCGTAAAAAGCGGGCCACGACGTTGCGGTTGACCGCGCTGTCGTCGACCACGAGGACCTTGAGGGCCGGGCCTGGCTTCGCTCCGCTCGCCTCCCTTTCACCGCAGACGCGATCTCCCTCCTCCGCCACCTCCTCGGGCGCCAAGGCGAGGGGGACGCGAAACAGGAAGGTGGTTCCCTTGCCGACCTCCGATGTCACCTCGAGGGAGCCGCCCATGATCTCCGCCAGTTGACGTGAGATGGCCAAGCCCAGCCCGGTCCCGGCGTGGCTGCGGCTGATCCCCGCGTCCGTCTGGTAGAAGGGCTCGAAAATACGCTTCTGCGCAGCCTCCTCGATGCCGATCCCCGTATCGCTGATCCGGAAGCAGAGCGGCAGGCTGCCATGGGACGGGGCACCCGCCTCGAGCGCGACCGTGATGCGGCCCTGAGGCGTGAACTTGATCGCGTTGGTGAGCAGATTGAGGAGCACCTGGCGAAGGCGCACGGGGTCCCCGAGGACACGCGGAAGGGAGGCTTCGGGCCCGCTCGCGACGAGGGCGAGATCCGCCTTGCGCGCCTGCGAACGCACGATTTCGATCGCCTGTTGAAAGAGGTCGAGGGGTTGAAAAGCGTGAACCTCGAGGGCGATTTCCTGCGCCTCGATCTTCGCCACATCGAGGAGCGAGTTCATCACCGAGAGGAGGTGCTGACCGGTCTCGCGCAGGGTCTGCAGGTCGGCCTGCGCGGCGGGCTCGCGGCTGTCCGCGATGAGCAGTTCGGTGAGCGCGAGGATGGCGTTGAGCGGCGTGCGGATCTCGTGGCTCATGTTGGCGAGGAAGCGACTTTTCGCCGCGTTGGCTTCTTCCGCGTGCTCCGCCGCTTCCTCCGCCCGACTGAAGGCGGCGAAGAGCTTGGCGTTGAGCGCTTCGAGTTTCGCGGTGGCCGTCTTCATCTCGTCCTCGTGCTCCCGCACGCGCGTGAGGTCGTAGTAGACGCGCATCTCGGCGGGGACGCCGTCAAAGGTCACCGGACAGACGTATTTTTCCACCGGAACGGGTTCCCCACCAGGAGGACGCAGGGTGAGCGCGTCCTCCTCTCCGCCCTCAAACTCGGCCACCGGGCGGCCCAGCATCTCCCCGCTGCGGGGGACAAAGGCGCTCCCCCACGGGGCATGAAGATAGAGGATCGTGCCCGCCGCATCACTCACGAGAATCCAGTCCCGCAGGCCATGAAAGAGGCTGTGGAACTGCTCACGCTCGCGACTGAGACGCTCCATCTGGCGCCGCCGCCGCCATCTCACCCCGAAGGCCCCCAGGCCAGTGCCGACGAGAAGGGCCGCGACCATCACGGCGAAGAGCAGGAGCCAGTGCCTGTGCTGGCGATGCCAGGGCAGGGGGCGATCGACGAACTGCACATGGGGGGAAATCGCGGAGGTGACGAGCCCGTGTGCCCGGGCCGCCCTCTCCCTCACGAAAAAGGTCCGCTCTTCTGCCGCCACCACCGGCAGGTCATGGGGCGAAGTTCCCCGGAGGATCTGCACGGCGAGGACAGCGGCCTGACGCCCGTGGAAGCCCGCCTCGAGGCGCGAGACCCCGAGGTAGTTCACCCCCGCACTGGGGTAGTCGATG
>JBKHAU010000376.1:0-3309 GCA_046542725.1 Opitutales bacterium | reverse complement strand
CGTCGGCTCCCATGCTCATGGTCTGTTGCACGGTCTTTTTCATCGCGCGGCGGAAGGCGATGCGGCGCTCGAGCTGGAGGGCCACGCTCTCGGCCACGAGTTGCGCGACGAGGTCGGGACGCTTCACCTCCTGGATGTCGAGGAGGATGTCGCGCTTGAGCATCTTGGTGAGCTCTTCCTTGATCTTCTCGAGTTCCTGGCCTTTGCGACCGATGACGACCCCTGGGCGCGCGGTGTAGACCTTGATGCGCACGCGCTGACCGGCGCGCTCGATAATGATGCTCGGCACCGCGGCGTAGCGGAACTTGCTCTCGAGAAACGCGCGGATCTCGTAGTCCTCCTTCACGTTGGTGGCGAACTTGTCGTTGCGGGCGAACCAGCGGCTCTGCCAGTCACGGCGGACGGCGAGGCGGAAACCGATCGGATTTACTTTTTGTCCCATGGGTCGGAAAAGTTAGGAGGCTTGGGCGGTGCTCTTCTCCGCGAGGACGACACGGAGGTGGCTCGTGCGCTTGCGGATGGGATGGGCGGAACCGCGGGCAACGGGCTTGAAGCGGCGGATGGTCGGGCCCTCGTCGATGAAGCAGCTCTTGATGTAGAGATCGTCGGAGGCGAGGTTGTGATTGTTCTCCGCGTTCGCGATCGCGCTGTGCAGCGTCTTGTAGAGAAGACGCGCGGCCTTGCGCGGAATGAAGCGGAGGAGCTCGAGCGCATCGTTGGCGGGCAGGCCCACGATCTCGCGGCTCACATCACGCGCCTTCTTGGGCGAGATGCGCGTGTATTTGGTCAAAGCGGTGACTTCCATGGTGCTCGGAGGGGGAAGAAGACGTTTCTGGTAGACGGAAGGGGGAACGTTGGGCGCGATCGCCCGGGGGCGAACGGGACGGACCCGGCCTTGCGTTGAGGGGGTGGTCGGATCCTACTTCTTGCCCACGCCCGCGTGCCCTCGGAAGGACCGCGTGGGGGAAAATTCACCGAGGCGATGGCCCACCATGTTCTCGGTCACATGGACCGGCATGAAGACCTTGCCGTTGTAGACGTCGAGGTTACACCCGACGAACTCGGGGGTGATGATCGAGCGGCGCGACCAAGTCTTGATCGGGCGGCGGTCGTCGGTCGCCTCGGCGGCCTTGATCTTCTTCCAGAGGCCGGGATCGACGTAGAAGCCTTTCTTTTGGGAACGTGCCATGAGTCTGCGTAAATCGAAAGGTTACTTCTTCTTCATCTTGCGGCCGTTGCGGCGCACGAGAATGAGCTTGTTGGACTGCTTGGTGCGCTTGCGCGTGGGGAAACCCTTGGAGAGCTGGCTCCACGGGCTGGACGGGTGTCCGCCGCCGGAGGTCTTGCCCTCACCACCCCCCATGGGGTGATCGACCGGGTTCATCGCCACCCCGCGAACACGGGGACGACGGCCCTTCCAGCGGTTGCGGCCGGCCTTGCCGAGCTTCTCGTTGCCGTGGGTGCTGTTGCCCACCTCACCGATCGTCGCGCGGCAATCCTTGCGCACCATCCGGATCTCGCCCGAGGGGAGACGAATGGTCGCCATTTCACCGTCGATCCCGACGAGGGTGGCGGAGCCGCCGGCGGTGCGCACGAGCTGGCCCTTGGTTCGCGGCTGGAGCTCGATGTTGTGAATCTTGGTCGCCGGCGGGATGGACTCGAGCGGCATGCTGTTGCCCGTCTCGAACTCGGCCAGCTTGGAAGCGTTCACGATCGTGGCGCCCTCGGTGAGGCCCTTCGGCGCGATCATGTAGCGCTGCTCGCCGTCCTCATACTTCAGCAGCGCGAGGTGGGCGGAGCGATTGGGATCGTACTCGATGCGCTCGATCGTCGCCGGCATATCCAGCTTCTCGCGCTTGAAATCGACGATGCGGATGAGGCGCTTGTGGCCCCCGCCGCGGCGACGGCTCGTGATGCGACCATTGTTGTTGCGGCCGCTGGAGCGCTTCTTCGGCTTCGTCAGCTTCTTCACCGGGCGCTCGTTGGAGAGCTCCGGGCGCTGGTTCTGCACGTAGAATCGCTGCGAGGGCGTCAGGGGACGTTTGGGAACAATCGGCATGGCTGCGCTCTCCTTAAATGAGGTCGATGGTCTCGCCCGCCTTCACGCGGACGATCGCCTTTTTGTAGCCCGGCTTGCGCCCCACCCCGCCGCGGCGGTAGCGGTCACGCTTGAACTTGGGCTTCACGTTGAGGATGTTGACACTCTCGACGGTGACGCCGAACTGCTTCTCGACCGCATCCTTCACCGCGATGCGGTTGGCCCCACGGGCGACCTGAAAGGCGTATTGGTTGAGGTTCGAAGTGGCCTCGGTGGCCTTCTCCGTGACGAGGTGCTGGACAATGATTTTTTCCGGTACGGCCATCTTAGTTTCCTCCGTTCACGCGGCTGAGGAGCTTTTCAAGGCCCTTTTCGCTCACGATGATGGTGTCGTGGTGGCAGAGATCGAGGGCGTTGATGTCGCTCGCCTCATTGATGTCGACACGGGTCAGGTTGCGGGCGGCGAGCAGATTCTGGTCGTTCCAGGAATCATCCACCACGAGCACCTTGCCCTGCGGGGCGATGTTCGCGAGGACACCGTTGAAGAGCTTGGTCTTCTTCTCCGCGACGTCCCACTTTTCGATGACGGCGATCTCGCCGTCCTGGGCGCGCTCGAAAAGGGCGCGGGAAAGCGCGAGGCGCTTCATCTTCTTGTTGGTGCGCTGGGACCAGTCGCGGGGCTGGGGGCCATGGGCGACCGAGCCGTGGTAGTGCTGGGTCCCGACTTTCGTGCCCTGGCGGGCGATACCCGTGCCTTTTTGGCGGAAGGGCTTCTTGCCCGTCCCGTGGACCGTGGTGCGGGTCTTGGTCGAAACGGTGCCCTGGCGGCGGTTGGCCTGGAGAGCGAGGATCACCTGCTTGAGCGCCTGGACGCCCTTGTCGCCCTCAAAGGTCGGCACCGAGAAGTCCTTCTCGTTCGAAGTGGTGCCGTCGGCGGTATAGACTTTCAATTTCATCGTCGTAGGTCGGCAGAGGTTTAGGCGGACTTCTTTTGCTTCACCGCGGTGCGCACGAGGACGGTCGTGCCGTTGGCGCCAGGGATGCTCCCCTTGACGAGGATAAGGTTCTTTTCGGCATCGACCCGGACGACCTTGAGATTCTGCACGGTGCGGCGCACCTGGCCCATGTGACCGGGCATCTTCTTGCCCTTGAAAACGTGACCGGGGGTCTGGCGCATGCCGATGGAACCGGGGCGGCGGTGCATCATGTGACCGTGCGAGGCCGGCTGGCCGTCCATGTTGTAGCGGCGGACGACCCCTTGGAAGCCGCGC
>JBKHAU010000375.1:0-3319 GCA_046542725.1 Opitutales bacterium | reverse complement strand
GATCTTTCCCGCATGGTGGACACGTCCGACGAATGGATCCGGACGCGTACCGGCATCCGGGAAAGGCGCATCGCGGCCCCGGACGAGGCCACCAGCGACATGGCGACCAAGGCCGCCGCCGAGGCGATTGCCGACGCCGGCATCGACCCTTCCGAGATTGAACTCATCATCGTCGGGACGGTCACACCCGACATGCCCTTTCCCAACACTGCCTGCTTCGTCCAGCAAAAGCTGGGGCTGGGCAAGATCCCGGCCTTCGACGTCGAGGCGGCGTGTTCGGGCTTTCTCTATACGCTTGAGGTCGCCCGCTCGTTGATGCTCGTCAACGGCTACCGGCACGCCCTCATCATCGGTGCCGAAAAGCTCAGCAGCATCACCAACTGGGAGGACCGCACCACCTGCGTGCTCTTCGGCGATGGGGCCGGGGCGGCCGTCCTCAGCCTCGTCGACGTTCCCCGCGTGGGCGTGCTCAAGACGCTTCTGGGCGCCGACGGCAGCGCGACCGATATCCTCTGCGTGCCGGGCGGGGGCAGCGCCAGTCCCTCCAGTGTGGAGACGATCGAGCGCTCCATGCACTCCATCCACATGCAGGGCCGCGAAGTTTTCAAACACGCGGTGCGGGTGATGTGTCAGACTTCCCTGCAACTCCTCGAGCGGGCGGGCATCGCCCCCGACGAAATCGGCCTTGTCATCCCCCACCAGGCCAACAACCGCATCATCGAGGCCCTCGCCCACCGCCTCGGCGTGGGCGTCGACCGCTTCAAGATCAATCTCGACCGCTACGGCAACACTTCGGCAGCCTCCATCCCGATCGCCCTCGCCGAGGCTTCCCGCAACGGCCGCATTCACTCCGGCGACTATGTCCTGATGGTCGCTTTCGGAGGCGGTCTCACCTGGGCCGGCGCCCTCCTCAAATGGCAATGACCTGTTTTCCTTCCCGCCGACACTGCGTTCTCCTCGTGACCCTCGCGACGCTCGCCGCCGCGCCCAGCGCGAGCGCTTTCAACTGGTGGCCCTTTGGCACCCGTGCCAGCGATCTGCCCGCGGCCGAGCAGACCGCGCTCGCCGAGCCTCTCTACGAGGCCGCCCGCGAAGACGTGGCAGCCGACCGCCTGGGCGCCGCCACCCGGCACTACAAGCGCATTTACAAGAAGTATCCGGGCTCGGACTACGCCGACAAAGCGCTCTTCGAGTACGGCGAGATCATGTTCGACCGGCGCAAGTGGAAACAGTCCTTCGGGGCTTTCCAGACCCTCCTTCAGCTGCACCCCGACTTCCCCAACTTCGACGCGGTGGTGCATTACCAGTTCCGCATCGGCCTGCGCGCTGCCGCAGGCGACAACATGCGCCTCCTTGGGGTCATCCCTTTCCGCGCCTGGGAACGGGCCGTGGTCTATTTTGAGGTCCTCATCCAGAACGCCCCCTACAGTGACCTCGCGCCCCTCGCCCTGATGAACGTGGCGCAGATCCACCAGTATCTCGGCAACACCGCGCAAGCCGTCGACGCCCTCGATCGGCTGATCAACTTCTACCCCGAGAGCGTGCTCGCCGACGACGCCTACCTTGAACTCGGGCACACTTTCGCCGAACTCAACGACGGTGCCCTCTACGACCAGGGCTCGACCCGCGAAGCGCAGAGCTACTACGAGGACTTCCTCGTGCTCTTCCCCTCCCACCCAAAGGTGGAGGAGGGGGAAGAAGGTCTCTCCGACATGCGCAACGCCTACGCCGAGAGCAAACTCGTCATCGGGGAGTATTACTACCGGCACCGCAACTGGTACCTGGCCGCCGAAATCTTCTTCAACGAAGCGATCACCCTCGCCCCTGAATCCGAGGCCGCCGACCGCGCCCGCCGGTATCTCGTACGCATCGACGAGTTCAAGCAGTTGACGGAGAACGATCCCGACTACCGGCCGCCCTCCACCACGTGGGCGGAGCGGCTCTTTTTCTGGCGGGCGCGCAGATCCGACCTGACGGACGCAGACGCCAAGGCTTCGGCCGCCGCCATCGAGGAGGACGCGGAGGATTCGAACGCCGGACGCCAAGCTCTCGGCGGAGAGGAATGAGAACCGCCGCGACAGTCGCACTCCTCAGCGTTCTTCTTCTCCTCGGAGGGTGCGCCGCCTACCGCGCGGGACAGCCCGCCGAGAGCCTCGGTGGCTCGATCTACATCGCTCCGGTCGCCAATCTCACCCTCACTCCCCAGGTGCGCGCGCTTCTCACCGAGCAACTTCGCCGGACCTTCGCGGACAGCGGGCAATGGCAGCTGGCAAGTCGCGAGAGAGCGGCGCACCAGCTTGAAGTGCTCATCGTCGAGGCCTCGCAGGCGGTTGCCGCGACACGGGCCGACGACACCGCCCGCGGGCTCTCCTTCGAGAGCGAGATCGTGGCTGAAATCACGCTGCAGATGCCCGATGGGAGCGTGCGCGCGTTCAGTCCGGTGCAGGCCTTTGGCCTTCTCTTCGACACCCCGGGCCAGCCCGAGGTTGCCTATCAGGCGCTCCCCTCGGTCACCCAGAAGCTCGCCGAACAGATCCATCACCGCGTCACTTGGGAGGACCGCTCCGTCCTGCCCGCACCCGCGCTGTGAGTCGCTCCGGGGAGAGTGCGTATCGCCTCGTGGAGGGCGAGCCGGAGGCTTTTTCCCCCGACCAGCGCGCCGCCCTCGACGCCCTCCTGGTGCGCATCTGGCCGCCGCGGGAGCCCCGCGACCCCTATCGTGTGGATTTTGAGGCACGCACCGACAGTCGTCCTTGTCGCCGGCTCCACACTCTCTGGGACGGGGCCACGGCGGTCGCCCACGCCGAGAGCTTTGCTCGCACCGTCAGCCTGCCCACGGGCGCCCACACGGTATTGGCCCTCGCGAGTGTCTGCACTGCGCCCGCGCAGCGGGGAGCAGGCCACGGCCGCGCCGTCACCCTCGCCGCCTTTGCGCGAGTCGACGACGGCGAATTTCCCCTCGCACTCTTCCAGACCCCGGTGCCGGAGTTTTACCGGCGCCTTGGCGCAGGGGTGGTGGGCAACACCTTCTGCAACCGCCTCCACCCCACCGCGCCGGGGGCCTCGCCATGGTGGGACGAGACGGTCATGATCTACCCGGCCAACGCCCCCACCTGGCCACGTGAAGGCGCCGTCGACCTGCGCGGGCCGGGCTATTGAGGCGTCTCGCCCCTCAGTCGAAGGGATAGTCGAGGGTGTAGCTCGCGGCCACTGGTTGACCGTCGTCGAGGGCCGGGGCAAAGGGTGCCTGCAGGAGCGCCGGGATCACGACCGCAATCAGTTCGGTCGGAATCCCCGGCCCCGGCTCGATCTCGACCGT